>NZ_JBOZRT010000030.1:0-82684 GCF_050789165.1 Azospirillum sp. | reverse complement strand
GCTCGGGGGTATGCCGCTTCCGACGGGCCATTCCTTCCTCCTCCTGAGTGCCCAGCCTTCACATAGGGGCTGGAGCGGGTTCAGGGGGGCAGGTCAAGACCGACACAGTCCAACTGACACAGCGGAACACACCGATCGACACAGAGCACGACACAGCTCTGATCCTCTGTGCGTCATCCTGTTTTCTAAAGAAAAACAGATAGATGGGCACAAAAACACAGCCATTGGACGCCTGTGCTGGGTGTGTGCCGCCATATGTGTCGACACACACCCAGCACAGGCATAACACGAGGGTTGATGCGGTTTTTCGGCGCAATTGTGCCGCAAAACAGCGGAATTTGGCTCTCCGACGAGAGGGCCCTGTTCTGCCAAAAATGGAGCCGATTTTCTCCACCCGGTAACACAGCCGCGGCGTTGTAACCTCATTCGGTAACACATTGCCTCGTAATGTATTGAAAATATTCAGATCGTCGCGTAGCTGATGAACGAGATAGAGCTGGATGTATCCTTAAATAACTTGCGTTACCAGCGCCATATAACTCCTTGAAAGTACAATGGGTTAGCCGAAGTCGAGAAGCAGCCACCGCGCGGGGGTTCCCTCCGGAGAAAAAAGCGTGTTACCGGCGGCCTCGCGGGCAGCGCCGTGCCGACCGGCGCCAGCTTGGTGCTCGATGCCCGCGAAGCGCGTCTACTGGGCCCAATGACCGCATGGCCGTGCAGAATGGCCAAAGCTGCGGAGAAGACGGGGCGGCCACCTACTGCGAGTTGCCCCCCAGAGTCTCTCTCGGGCGCTTTCCACAAGGCGATGCTCTCTCCCCAAGCAATTAGCAGAACCCGCATTTTAGGTACCCGACAGCATCAAGCAAAAAAGAGAACGACACCTCATAAGCTCCTGCTGATGCGTTCTGCCTCGTCACCAGCCGTATCGCGTTAGTGCTCGTGCCGTACGGATGAACATGATCCAGTCCGGCGTTCAACGCGATTCCGGCACACAGCTGGGAAAGTCCTCACCACAGGGCGGTGAGGACTTTCGCGATCCTGACAATCCGCAGCGAGCACCGGCGGTATTGCGCCAGCGGCGCGGGTTCGCGGTCCGCCAAACGCCGGCTCCGCCAAGCGTCACCTGTCTGGATGTAGCATCTTTGTAGAACCTGAGCTTACCGGTGGCACCTTCTTCGCCAGTGCGCCTGATATTACTCGGAACCCCGCGAACGGCTTGGCGGAAATGTGCGGTCATGAATACCCGGACCGTGGCGGCTGGCTTGCCCGCATTAGGCGGCTCAGCTTACTCTCGTTTCTGCTGTAGTCTTGGCAGATCGTGTAACGTGCTTCGCGATGGGGGAGCTTATGTTCCAGGTCAGCGGCGATGGGCCGCATCAGCACGAGGGAACTCCTCCACCATGCACGTCACCAAACACGCCAGCAGACGTCTCCAGCAGCGCGGGGTCCCCGGACCCCGCCTGGAACGTCACATCGAATTCGCCGACCGAGTGGTGCCCGTTGGCGACGGCTCCGTCTGCCTCACCGTGAGCCGCGAAGGCTTGGCTGAGCTGGTCGCCGCAGGGGTCAACCGGCAAGAGTTGGAGCGGCTGCGCCGACTGGCGGTGGTGATCGCCGCCGACGGCGCGGTGCGCACCGTCATGCACCTGCAGCCCGCCGCGGTCGTCGGTACTGCGGTTCTGGCTCGCGGGGCCGTCCCGGTTCCCGTCGCTCCAATTGCCCCCGTCCTGGCCAGCAGCGCCGCCGTCCGTAAGGATCTTCGTCATGAGCAACGACACCCATAAGCAACCGGCCGACACCTCGGCGGTGGGGCCGACGCAGAAGCAGGCGAGCCTCACCGAGCGCGAGGCCCAAGTCGATCGTGGTCTCGCCGACGAGGCCCGCGCCATTCTCAAGCACGAGAAGGTCAAGGCTCTCCAGTCCCGCGAGCGTCTTGCCCGCAACCTTGCCGTTCTCATCGATACGGCCAAGCAGCATGGGGCCAAGCCGGGCGAAATCGTACAGCGGGCCGGCATCCGAAACACGGCGTCATCGGCCGTCCTGTCAAAGTACGTGGTCCGCGGCGAGACAACGCCAGCCATCCTTGGTGATCTCAGCCAGCAGGCTTGGCAATACCTCCGATTGGCCGAAGCCGCCGCCCAACTCGGCCGCTTCGACACCGATCGCGCCGTGCTCGACCTGGTGGACGGCACCAGCCTCGACCCGCGGGTGCGCACGACGCCGGCACCGGAGGAGAACGTCTCCGACTGGCTCTACGACCTGATCCGCGAGGCTGTCGGCAGCATCTCCCGCGAGTACGATCTGATGGCGTGCTTCGCCGACATGCGCCGGCATGGTGTTGAATACTACGACGATCGCTGGACCTACAGCGACAGTCATCAGCCGCGCCACGAGACAACCACTTGGCCATCGGTGCCGCTGTTCATCCAGATCTTCGACCGTGTCCGCGGTACGATGCGTCGCCGCGGCCGTGACTGGGAGCCGGCGGAGATCGCATTCGGCAAGCACGTCACCCTGGCAATCGGCGTGTCGCACCGGAACGAAGTGCCCGAGCCCTACCTGCTCCGCTTTCCCTACGTTCTGGTCATGGCGGCCAACAACATGCACGCCCGTTTGAACCGCGGGCCTGCGGTCGTTGGCACGCTGCTCAACATGAGCCTCAACATGCCGGACGTGTCCTCAGGCTATCCGGACTACCCAAATGGACACAACTGGGCCAAACGCGACCTCGAATACCGGATCGCCCCCGAACGCCCCCTGGATCTCCAGGGATTCAAGCCCGATCCCCGGTACAGCCTGGACTGGTACGATCTCGAGGAGATCGAGCGCCTGACCCGCAGCGGGCTGGGGGCCCTGATGGCGGCGCCGGCCGACATCCTCACGCGGGAGGGTCTGGACGCCATCGTCCAGGACTTCAGACCGGGATACATCGCGGCCGATGAGGGCACTATCGGCGCCCTGCTGGAGGCGGCGGTCAACCTTCCGCTGGAGGACGGGTTCTTCAGCCGCCCCAAGGACCGCTCGACGTTCCTGGACCGGCTTGCCGTCAGCGCCCAAGAGATCTCCACGTCGTTTCGGGCTTGGCTGGATGCCGAGAAGAAGGCCAACCAGGACCAGAAGCGCCAGCTGCTCGCGCGCTGGAGCGCCAGCGTGCCAAAACCCGCTGTGCCGGAAGCCCCGTCCATCGTGCCAGAATCCGACATCACGCAGGACGCCAACGTCCCGCCGGCCGATGCGTCGACCTGAGGGCCCGAAGGAACCTCGACCATGACCCGCAAGTCACCCATCACGCTGGGGACGGAGACCTTCCCCACCCAGGCCGCCGCCGTCGAGCGGTTGCGCGGCATCCTCAACAGCGCCGTGCCCGGCGCGACGATCGCCGGCACCGACGCGGCACTGCTGCACGCCGTGCTGGCGGCCGAGTGCGCTGTGCCGCAATGGGCGCGAGGATCAGCCCCAGTGAGGCGCACGTGGACCACGCACCGCCGATGACTTTCCAGGTGCTGGTCGAAACGTTCCTGTCGGCCAACAGCATCGCGATCAAGCCAAGCATGATGGACGCGCCCGCCGACGGCCAGACGCGCACGCGCTTCGTGGACAAGGCCATCGAAGCGCAGTGGTGTGGCTACCATCACCGGAGCGCGCGGCTGCGTGTGGTGGCCGCCGACGCCAACCTTGCGCAGAGCACCCGTCACCGTCTACGCGCGAAGGACCGGCAGCTGGTGCTCCGCTGATGACGGCAGGATCGGGACGGTTGAGGCATGCGGCATGGCCGTTCCAAATGATGCCGTAGCGAGTAACATGGGCAATTGAACCGCACACCCTCCCCAGTGTCCGCCACATTCCCCGAGGAGCACGCAGTTGACCACGGCTCTCGCACCAGCGCCAGTTCCCGTGGCGCCATTGGCTCCGTTGGGGCACAACCGGAGCTACTGGCAGATCGCTGCCGGCTCTGAGGGCCGGACCTACGCCGACGCCTTCCTCCGTTTCGGGATGGCGTTCGTCGGTGGTCAGGGGCACTGCCGGACGATGACGGAGGTCCAGCCTGGCGACGTCGTGATCTTGAAGCGCGGGATGTCCGAGATCCTGGCCGTCGGGGAGGTCGTGGCGCGGAACGGTCAGCATTCCGGGATTGGTGACAAGGCTTGGCTGTGCGACTTCGACGGCTGGAACCTGGAGGCGTACTGCCATGTCAACTGGCGCGTCCCGACCCAGCCGGTACCGGTGAGCGGTCTGACACGGACGACGATCCAGCGTGTCCACCAGCGCACCATCCGGGATGTTGCCGACCAGATCCTCTCAAGCGCCCCGAAGGCGCCGCCGCCGGTCCCAGAGCCCGGTCCCACCAAGGACGTTGAGGACACGACGATCCTGCGCTTTCTGATTCGCAGTGGGCTGCGCCCCGGCGCGGCCGAAGAACTGACGGTCGCCCTTAACCGCATCCGCCTTCTGGCCAGCTACTACTACGACAATCTCGATTGGGCGCAGGTCCGAGAGCACGAGACGAGGACGTTTCTGATCGTACCGCTGCTCCTGGCTCTCGGATGGGCCGAGCAACAGATCAAGATTGAACTGCCGGTGCCAGGGACCGGGCGCGCGGATCTCGCGTGCTTCCTGCGCCCGTTTCGGGGCAACGGGCAGGACGAATGCGCGCTCATCATCGAGACGAAGGGCTTCAGCCAGGGTCTCGACTACGCGCCCGAGCAGGCCCGAGGCTACGCAAGGCAGTTCCCGTCATGCCGGGTGGTGCTTGTGTCGAACGGCTACTGCTACAAAGCCTACACACGCGACGAGGAAGGGATGTTTGGAACGACCCCCGCCGCGTACCTCAACCTGCTGCAGCCGCAGGACCGATACCCGCTTGACCCAGGCAACGTGAATGGCGGCTTGGAGGTGCTCAGCCTCCTGCTGCCCTAGCGAGGGCACGGCGAGGCCGTCGGCTCGTCAGCGCGACAATCCGAGCGCGGCCCACACTGCACCCGCGTCACATGTCTTCGACGCCCCAGCTCTGGTAATCGGCCTTCTTGCGCCGCGCTGCCACGTCCTCGGCGTGCCACTCCTGCTTCTCCATTGCCACTTGCAGCAGCTTGGGCGGAAGCGGCCGCGGTCGCCAACGAAGCGGGCGAACCTGACCAGTCTGCGGAACGCGCCAGATTGCGCTCTCATCGAGCCAGGACCAATCTCGCGCGTTCGGCACGGTGTGTAGGCCGAAATTCTGATACAGCAGCGCCAGCGACAGAAACTCTTCGATATCCGCGTAGGTCGCGTGGACCAGGTCACCGATGATGGCGTCCGCGGTCGCCGCCGGATCCATTCCAACCGTGGCGTTGTTGCGCGCGACCGTCGACAGGAAGGTGTCGGCGAAGGCCGCGCAGAGATGCGCGGCGTGGCCATGCTCGCGCCACGCCGTCCAGAGGGCTTTGGCGCTGCTCGGCACGTGCGGCAGGTCGAACTCCGTCAGGATGCTGATCGCCTTGCCAACGCTGCTGCCGCCCCGCAACACCGAGCGGTGATGGACATGCATGCGCAACAGCAGGGTCATGATCAAGCCGGCGGCGAACGACTTGCCGAAGCGCTGGTGGCGCAGCATGTTGAGCGCCGCGCGCGACGGCGCGTCCGCCACGCCGAGGAACCCACCCTTCTCCTGAAACCAGGTCGCGATGGTCGCCTGGTCGATCTCCCGGCCGATCCGCGCGTCGATGTCGGACCACGGATGTTTGCTCCAGAGCGTCAGCGGCCGGCCAGCCTCCTCGACAAGGCCGCGCATGGTGGTGGCCAGGACGATGTGAAAGTCGCGCCGCGCCCGCTCATCCCTAGCGGTCCCCCAGCGTTCGGCCGTGCTGCGCCCGCGCATCGACCGCTTGCGCGCCGTGCGGGACCAAGTGATGCAGGAGATGACCCAGATCTGCGCCCACAAGCGCCCGCCGGGTGTGTCGAGGTCGTCAACGGGAAGAAAAGGCACGAAGCTCTCCAGGCGAGGCGCACGCGTGGGGTGAGGGTCGGCGACATCACGGCCGCGGTCGTCCATAGCGTGCGCCCGCCGCGCGCACAATGCGGTAGCGCCGGCGCACCGCGCTGCGGTCCGCCGGCGCCCCGCGGCCGCGGAACCGCGACGCTGTGGAAGCGGCGCGCACGCGCCCCCGTGCGGCACCCAGCCGAGGGGGCGCCCTCCGCCGCCCGCGCGGCGAGCTCCGCCGCATCGACGTTGTAGTATCGCCGCAGGCTTTTCAGGTCCTTATGACCGGTGACGCGCATCAAATCGAGGGGGTTGGGAAACCGGCGCGCCAGACGGGTCGTCGCCTCATGCCGCAGGTCGTGGTAGCGCAGATCAGCGACGCCCAAGGCCTGCACCAGACGACGGAAACGGACGGTGAAGGCCTTGGGGTCGGTCGGGAAGACGCGGTCCTTGGCGCCACCACGCGGGAGGTGCCGCAGGATCTCCAGGGCCTCGGGCATCAGGGGCCGCACCTCGACGCGCTCGCCACCCTTGGTGCCCCGGCGGTGCCGGCCATACACGCGCACGGTCCGCCGCTCCTCGTCGAGGTCCTCCCAGATCAGGGCGGTTGATTCCCCCAGCCGCATGCCCTGCGCGATGCCCCAGCGGATCAGCGGGGCGTCCCAGCGATGACGGGAGCGTTCCGCCGCGGCGACGAGCCGCGCCTCCTCGTCACCGACCAAACACCGCTCGCGCTTGCGGTCGGCGAAGCGGGGCCGGCGAACCACGCCCGCGGTCGCGGGGTTGCTCGCTATGTTGATGCCCCACTCCCGCATCGCGTGGCCGATGATGGTGGCGAGCAGGTTGAGCCGGCGCACGATCGTGCCCTTCGCGTAGCCGGCGCGCGCCATGCGGTCACGAAACGCCGCAACATGCGTCTTCTGCAGGTTGGCCATGGTGACCCGGCACACCGGATCCGCGAGGACCGTCGGCAGATGCCCGGTCCGCTCCTCGATGGCGCCCAGCTTCTCCGATCCGTCGCCAAGCTGCTCGGTCGCGTAGCGTTTGAGAATCTCCCCCAGGGTGGTCCGTTCCGCCTCCCGGCGGTCCTGGAACACGCCGCGGCGATGGTCGACCTCGACCGCCTTGAGCCAGTCCTCCGCGTCGCGCGCGGTGGCGAAGGTCCGGCCGAAGCGCACCCCGTCGAGCACCTTGCGCGCCCGGTATTGCCCGTCGCCGCGGCGCTGAACGCCGGACGGCAACGACTCCGGGGCGATCGGCGTGGGTCGTTCGGCGCGGGCCGCCGGTCCCGCGCCGCGTGGCGCGGGCCGCGTCACCACCACCTCGGGTGCGGGCGTCGGCCCGGCTCCGGACGGCTTGCCTATAGTCTTCATGACGCTCTCCTGTCCGCATCACTCCAAAAGGCCCCGCATCCGTTGGGGCGGTGACCGCTAGCGCCATGGCGCCCGGGCCGCCGGCCGCCATGGCGTGACCGGTGGTCCGGTTGCTCGGGGGCGGCGGGGTGGGATCGGGGCGCCGGTGATGCGTCGACGCTCCGGATCGGGCACGGGCCGGGGCGCAGCGTGCGCGCTGCGCCCGCGTGGCGCGAGACCTGGCGCGGTGCGGGGAAGTCCTGTCCACCGAGGGGTGAGGGGTTTGCGCGGCGGCGCGGGACGGCGCGCGGGCGCCGGGCGCGGAGCCTCGCGCCGGACCACGCGCACGGTAGTTGCGCGCGCCGAGACGGACGCGCAAACGCGTCGAGCGGCATCGCCGCTGGGCGTGCCGCTTGATTATCCGTCGATGTCGGAGGTCGGGCCGTCCGTGGACCAAAACCACGGAGGAAGTGGCGTCCCCAAGGGGATTCGAACCCCTGTCGCCGCCGTGAAAGGGTCACTACGCCATATTCTTGCCACATCCGGAGACGGCGAGGGATGGCTGTACCCGTTACAAACCCTATAGTTCGTGAAGTGTTCCATCCCCCATTGTCCCCGAACTTCCCCAACTGTATATTGGGGAAGAGTTGGGGAAGTTGGGGAAGCCGATGGCCCGCACGGTTCAAGACGCCAACCTCGGCACGCGCGCCGCGCGGGCCAAGCTGGCGGTGGCGAAGAAGCCCTATTACCGCCAGATCGATCCAGGCCGGCATCTCGGCTACTACAAGGGCGCCCGCGGCGGCTCCTGGACCGCTCGCCGCTTCCTCGGCGCCGGGAAGTACGAGGAGGCCAAGCTTGGCACCGCGGACGATATCCGGGATGCCGACGGCGTCGAGGTGTTGAGCTTCGCCCAGGCGCAGGCCAAGGCGCGTGAGTGGTTCGAGCGGCGGGCGCGTGAGGAGAAGGAGGCGGCCGAACGCGCCGCACGGCAAGCGGCCGGCGAACCAGACCCTGCCCTGCCCTACACGGTCCAACGGTGCATGGCCGACTACCTGGACGACTACCGGCACCGCGGAGGAAAGTCGGCCAAGGAGACCGAGACCCGCATCAACGCGCTGATCTTGCCGCAACTCGGCGACCTTGAGGTGAAGCGACTGACCGCCAAGAAGCTGAAGGAGTGGCTGGACGGTGTCGCCGCCGCCCCGCCGCGCCTGCGCACGAAGAAGACCGCCACGGAGCAGAAAGCGCGCAAGATCGACACCAACGACCCCGAAGCGATCCGCCGTCGCCGGGCCACCGCCAACCGGACCCTTAACGTCCTGAAGGCCGCGCTGAACCATGCGTGGCAGCACTCCGACGAGACGGGCGTGACCTCGGACGAGGCGTGGCGGAAGGTGAAGCCGTACCGCGAGGCCGATGCGGCGCGCGTCCGTTATCTCGCCCGCGCCGAGTGCACCAGGCTAGTGAACGCCAGCCCTCCGGATTTCCGCAAGCTGGTGCAGGCCGCCCTGCTGACCGGCGCGCGCTACAGTGAGTTGGCCGCGCTGCAGGCCGCCGACTTCAACCCCGACGCCGGCACGGTGCTGGTGCGCGCCTCCAAGGCCGGGAAGGCGCGCCACATCGAGCTGACCGACGAGGGCGTGAAGTTCTTCAAGACAGCGGTGGCCGGCAAGGCCGGTGACGAGCCGATCCTGACCCGCGAGAACGGCACGCGCTGGCGCCGCGACTACCAGCAGCGACCGATCCGGGAAGCCTGCACGGCCGGCAAGATCAAACCGGCGGCATCGTTCCACATCCTCCGCCACACCTATGCCTCGCTGATGGTCATGGACGGGGTGCCACTGATGGTCGTTGCCAAGAACCTCGGGCACGCGGACACTCGCATGGTCGAGAAGCACTATGGCCACCTATCGCGCTCCTACATCCGCGACAGCATCCGAGCCTTCACGCCGCTCGGCATCGTGGAGGAGACGAAGGTGTCCAGCCTGAACCGTTGAACGCTGCCCGCGACGGCGGGCACATGATGTCGGCGCGGCTACCTGGACGCAGGGAACCGGAGGCACCGCACCTTCCCCGCCGCGCCGATCCCACCTTGCGGAGCGACCGAGCGGAGGCGCGCGTGTCCAAAGATGAGCCAGTAACTACAGCCGTCCTGCATGACCGATGGAGCAGGCAGGACGCTTGTGCCTACATCGCGTGGGGAGGCTGCAACACCGCAACCGAGGACCAGCGCCGCTATATGGCCAATCCTGATTTTCGGCGGTCCGGTCTGGTTACATTCACTCTACCCACCTTCCCACGCACTATCCGGGAGGCCGCAGCCGCCGTCTACAAGACAGATCCCCCCTCAGAAGCGATCAAGGCTGCAGAACGCGCGTACGCCGACGCCGCCCGAGATCTGGACAATTCCCTGATCAGGGGAGAACTACGCGCCATGGGGCGCCCGGAGGACGATACCACCGCAACGCTTGAAACCATCCCCTCGGAAGTCTGGCTGACTGCTGCCGTTGATGCGCGAGACCCCGGCCATATCATCGCCGGCCGGCGCGAATGGTTCGGCGTTCACCTCAGCCCTTCGTCCGTCATGGAGCGATGGCCCCTTTGCACCCGGCCAAGCGGACGCGCTTTTGAGTACCCGAGTGGGGACACTGAAGAGGATGCACTTCCCCTCGAATACGCTTGGCGCCTCGCCGCGACGCCCGAAGCCCTCGCCTACATTGATGCGCGGTTCACCGACGCAGCGACAACTGCCTTGGGCGAACTGACCACCCCTGACGGAATTGGCGCGAAACCCATGCCAGCTACGCTTTCAGCGCCGGCACGCGCGCACCGTGACGCCGTGCTCCGAGAACGGTACCGGACCATAATCGAGTTGCAACGCCGTGCTCTCGGCATGCTCCGCTCTGGTGAACTGCTGTCCGCGTGCACAGGCGCCATGGGCGCCGCGCTCCCCGGCCCCATCGAGCGCGCGACATGGCGCGGGCTCACGGTTCCAAACCTGCCTAGAAATACCGCTGTAGCCGACGACGGGGCCACATATCGCAACGTGACCGTTTGGCGCAACGAAACGTCTGGCACCCAACAGCCCCATGCCGGGTCAGCCTCGTCTTCGAGCACAGATCCCGATGCAGGTAATGGCTCTGGGCATCACGCACACCAAAACGTAGACCTAACCGGACTTTCGGTTCGCACGGCGGGAAACCCCGGAGGAGGACGAGACGACGATGCAATCCTAGCTATCCTGGCCGAATGGCCACGTGGCGAGCCTGTCAACAAGTCAGAAATCGCACGTCAGGTTGGGGGAGAAAGGGCGTCAGAAGGCCGATTGCAGTCGCTGCGGCGACGGATCAACGTGTTGATGAAGCGGTCCCTTGAGGCCTGACTATCCCGTATTGGAGCATGTGTACCAATACATGCTCCAATAAGATGCCCAATAGTTGGCAAATATCATGCTCACCATTTCATAGGGCTCACTGTCTCCATCACCAACATCCCCCGCCGTCTACGGGGACAAGATGGAGATGCGGCATATGAAGCACAACGCCCTGTCATCGGCGTCCACCGCCACGCTGACCGCTCAGCCGGTTATCACCCCTTTTCCCCGCGACAGCGTTATCGAACCCATCGCCGTCCGCGTCCCGGTCGCTGTCCAAGTCTCCGGTTTGTCGCGCTCTGGCCTGTACCGGGGCATCCAAGCCGGCGCTATCCAGATCCGTAAGCAGGGCAAGACTACCCTCGTCTTGTTCGATAGCTTGAAGGCCTACGTGCACGGCCTCCCCACCACGGAGGCTGCGTAAGCTCATGGCCAGGAAAATGCCATACCGCCGGGGGGTCGGAGCCCCGGCGGTGGCGGTGATCTTCGGGCAGCGAGTGGAACAGGCCGAAGATACCGAAATTCATCCGTTGTCGCAACATATCGCAATTCGGATGCTACGCCAGCGGTTTGGCTTCTCAGTGTCAACCGCGCGCATGGTCGCCGAGTTGGCCGGCATCGGCGCGGTTGGTATGGCATGACCGGGACAATCATTCGCCCCACCTTCGGCGCCCGGCCGATCCACCGCACGCCACCCCGGAAGCCGACGCCATTGCAACTCCTCTTCGGCATTGTGGAAGACCTGTACGCCTACGTGGACGCACTGCCGCGCCACCAGCAGGCCGAGGCACGCCGCATCGCCAACCGCCTGGAGGACATTGCCGAGACGATCAACACGAGGGCGCCGCGATGACCCCGCACGACCTTCCCCACAACGAGCAGATCGAGCAGGCGTTGTTAGGCTGCCTTCTGTTCAGCCCCGGCGCGATCAACCGGGTGATCGGCAAGGTGAGCCCGGAGGACTTCCACGACCCTGACCACGGCGCGGTGTTCGCCGTGGCGCTGGAACTCGCCGAGGCCGGCAAGCCGGTCAATTATCTGACCGTCGTGGATGCGTTGAGCGACGCTCCGGTGTTCGCTCCGGACGGGGGTCCGCGCAAGTATCTGGTGAGCCTTCACGAAGCGTATGTGACGGCTTCGGAGGCCCCGCACTATGCCCAGCGCGTCCGGGAACTGCGCCACCGCCGGCAGCTTGTCGAGTTCGCCGCCTGGCTCAGCGCGGAAGCCCGCCGCACCGACCTGGACGCCAGCGCTACGGCAATCGTGGCCCAGGCCGAGGGAGCGCTTGCCGAGATCCTGGAGGCCGGCAGCAGCCACCGCAAGGCCGCCGACCTGAAGGCCACCCTAGCCGCCGCGTGGGACACGATCCAGCGCGCCCAGGCCGCGGTTAACGGTGTCTCTGGGGTTGCCACCGGCCTAGCCGACCTGGACCGGCTCACCGGCGGGTTGCAGCCGGCCGACCTCATCATTCTTGCCGGACGCCCGTCCATGGGCAAAACGGCGCTGGCGCTGACGATGACCGTCAACGCCGCGTCGCAGGGACACGAGACCCGGTTCCAGTCGCTCGAAATGAGCCGCGCGCAGCTCGGGTTGCGCCTCTACGCCCGCCGCACCGGCATCAGCATGCAGGACCAGCGCCGTCCCCTGCACCCGTCGCAGCTCGCCGAACTGGAGGCCGCCCAGCAGCACTATGCGGGATTGCGCCTGACGGTGGACGACGAAGGCGGGTTGACCGCTGGGCAGATCCGCGCCCGCGCTCGCGCCCACAAGCGGAAGCATGGGCTTGGTCTGCTGACGGTCGATTACCTCGGCTTGGTGTCTCCGTCCGGCGCGACCGCGAACAAGGTGCATCAGGTCGAGGAGGTGACGAAGGCACTCAAGGAGACCGCCAAGGAACTGGAAATCCCGGTCCTGCTGCTGTGCCAGCTCTCGCGCGCCGTGGAGTCGCGGGAGGACAAGCGCCCCCAACTCTCGGACCTGCGCGACAGCGGCGCCATCGAGCAGGATGCGGACGTGGTGATGTTCGTTTATCGGCCCGAATACTACCTGGAACGCAGCGAGCCCCAGCGCCGGCCGGACGAGGCGGTTGGCAAGTTCAACGACCGATACAGCGCGTGGGAGGCCCAGCGCGACGCCGCCCGCAACGTCGGCGAGGTGATCGTTGCGAAGAACCGTCAAGGCGAGATCGGTACCGCCCGACTGTTCTTCGACGGGCGCCGCCAGACGTTCGAGAACCTGGACCGGAGGACCGGCGCATGAGCGTGTCGGTGCTGGAAAAGGTGTGGAACAGCCCCCGCGAGATAGAAGGGTTGACCAAGTACGTGCTCGCCAGGTTGGCATGCTTTGCCAGCGACGACGGCACCGGGATCTATCCGACCATCGGGCGAGTAGCGACTGACTGCGGCATCGGTGTGAGGACGGTTCGCAACTCCTTCCGCGACCTGGAGGCCGTGGGTGTGCTGGTGAAGGTGGCTGATGAGGACCCAGGCCGCCACCGTGCGCGTGAGTACCGCATAGACCTTAAAGCGCTTTCCACCCCCGGCACCACGTGCCGCCCGGCACAGCACGCCGCCCGGCACACCATGCCGGGAACCCCGGCACCGCGTGCCGCCACCCCCCGGCACCACGTGCCGCCAAATAGTAATAAACAATCGTCAGGGAATAGTGAGGGTAAACATGGGCTGTTCGGCGATAGCGTGGTGATCCCGCTTGAGACGAAGAAGCGCGCAGCCAAGCCCAAGGCAGAAGCGGCCGACATCGAGGCGGAGTTTCAGGTGTGGTATGCGCAGGCCCCTCGCAAGGAAGCCCCTGCGGCCGCCCGCACCGCCTACCTGAAGGCCCGCAAGAAGGCGAGTGCCGCCGATCTGCTGGCCGGCATCATGCGCTACGCCGCCCGTGTCGAGACGGAGGGAACGCCCCGCCAATACATCAAGAAGCCGAACAACTGGCTTCGGGACGAGTGCTGGCTTGACGACGCCGGCCCCACCCATGCCGCGCCGCGCCATTACCCCACCGGCAAGCCGAACGTGATGGACGCCGCCGCCAAGGTCTTCTCCGACGACCCCGCCGCCGCTCATTTCCGGGAGATGTTCAAGTGAACGCCATTGCCGTTGCGGCGCCGCGCGCCGTCGCCACCCGCTCCGATCTTCTGACCGTCACCAGGAAGCACGAAGCCGACTTGCTGGCCTTCTCCGAGACCGGCCGTGAGCCTGCGCACCTAATCCCCACCGCGACCCTCGCCGTGATCCAGGAAGAGATTACGACCGCCCTTGCGGCGCCCAGCGCCGCCGAGCGCGAAGCGCAGTCGGAGGTTATGGCACTCGTAGGCTCGTACCCTACCGCCCCAGCCAACCCGGCAATCTACTTGGCAGCGCTGAACGGCGAGGCGTGCAACTGGCCCGCTGACGTGCTCCGCGAAGCCCGGCGCATTGTGTCCCGCCGTTGCCGCTTCCTCCCCACCGTGGCCGAACTCGCCACCGCGTGCGAAGAGGTTGAGGGGGGGCGCCGTACGTTGCTCAAGGCCGCTCACCAGCTGGAACGGCTGGCGGCAGAGCGCGAGCGGGAGGAAGCCGCCCACCGCTACGCCGATGAGGTGCGCCAACTCAACCGCGCTGCTCTGGACGCCAAGCTGTCGGAGCGGTACGGCGTCAAGGCTCCGCCGGCTGGCAGCTACGACGCCGCCGCGCTGGCGGTAAGCTTCTGCCTCACCCCCGACGAACTCCCCGCGTGGGCAGCGGCCCTATGGAACGGCGAGGCATGGGCCGCGGTGAGCGCGCGGCGTGCCGTGATCTTCCGCCGTGCTTGGGCGTGCCAGAACCGGCCCCGCGGTAAAGCCACCATGACCATGGGCGACCTCCACGAGGTGTCGCGGTGCCTCGCCAACGGCTACGAGGACGCCGCCGAGGAGCTGACCTCCCGCGGTGAGCGGGGCGAACTCGACATGGATGCGCGCGGTTGGCCGGTCGGTGGATGGGATGCGGTTCGTTCCATGATGCGGACAGCGTTCGACAGTACCAAGTGCCACGCCGCTGCGGTGGCGGAGGGGATGAGCCATGCAGGCTGACACCCTCACCTCCCCGGAGTCCTTCGGCCCGTGGGCGCCGGGCCTGGACCCTGCCGAACGGCTGGCGCGGCTGCGAGCGCTCCGTGCATTCAGCCAATGCTTCGCCGGGGCGAAACACCCCTTCACCCGCGCACTAGCAGCGGCCGAGGCGGACGCCAGCGGAGAGGCCGACCGCCGGGCATGGGCTGAACTGGTCGCGATCCCATCTCGAAACCGCCGGAACATCCTTTCCTGCCTCGCCCGCCTACAGGCCGATACCCCGAGGAGTTCAGCAGCATGACCACCGTACCCGCAGTCGTTGCGGATTTGCGCCGCCGCCTGGAGGAGGAGCGCAGCGCCATCATTGGCGAGATCGCGCTAGGCGATCACCTCGCGCCGGGTTTCCTCCGCATCCTCGCTGACGTTCAGACCGGCATTGACGCCATCGACGCCGACCGGATCGACCAGCCCGACCCGACGCAGGCCCGGCTCCGGGTGCGTGACGTGGACGGCGAGCCGCTGGCGCTCGGGATCTTCGCCCAGAACGGCGACGCGACCGCGGTTGAACTGTCCCCGCTCCGCGCTCTCAACCTCGCCGGAGACCTCATTGCGGCAGCGCGCCGACGCATGACCTGGGCGACGAACTAAGGGATCGAAAAACGATGACTCACGCCAACCTCGGCACAGCTCAGCACCTCCACTGCCTGCGCCTCTACGTCGCCGCTCAACTGGCGCTGCGCGGCGGCCCCTGGACCGTCGCCGACGTGCGAGGCGATATTGAGCGGTACGCCCCTTTGCTTGCCGCCACGTTTGCACCGAAGTTCGGGCCTCTGATCATGCCATTGGGGCCGGAGGTAGTAGATACCACCGCAGCCGAAGCCATCGCCGAAGCCCAGCAATACCGAGATGCCGGCACACCTACCCTCATCCCGTTTGAAGAGGCCGCCAACACTTACGCTCGCATGGTGCGCGGACTGTCGGAGCCGGCCACGGTTGCGGCAATGCGCATCTACAGCATTCGGCTTGCCGAAAAGCTCACCAAGCAAGGTGTCCCGGCAGATACGGCGCGGACGTGGGTGGCAGCGATCCTGTTCCGCGGGCACATTCTCGGGCAAGCAATGGACGCCAGGGGCTCCTACCAGATTGGACATGCCTAGGAAGCGCGGTGTACGGCCGCCGCCTTCACGCGCGTACTGGTCGCGGAACTCTCCGGCTGTCGCGTTCAGCCGAGCCCTGCCGCTATCGCCGCAGCTTCCCAGGCTCGCAACGACGCCTCATCCATACGCCTGTCCGTGTCGGTGTAGCCGGCCGGCGGGCTCGTCAG
Organism: Azospirillum sp.; assembly: GCF_050789165.1. Taxonomy (NCBI): domain Bacteria; kingdom Pseudomonadati; phylum Pseudomonadota; class Alphaproteobacteria; order Rhodospirillales; family Azospirillaceae; genus Azospirillum; species Azospirillum sp. The sequence continues at coordinate 66,637 of NZ_JBOZRT010000030.1, read as the reverse complement.
CCGCTCCAGAGCGAAAAGGCTCTCTTCCGCGGTCGGAACAGTCGTGTGTGCCGCCTCCAGCTTTGCAAGCCGCTCCCGAAGCCTCATGACGCAGCACCTCCCTGCACAGCCACGCTATGCGCGTGGCAGCCAGGGCGCGGGCGCCCCATCCCCTGCAAATCTCCGATATGGACGCGGAGCTGATCCTGCGAGAGTAGGACGGTTCCGCCCGCTCCATCAGACCACTCGGTGAGATCACCAGCGCGCCCGCGCTGCCCTTCAAGCCGGCTCAACCGACCCAGCATGTTCCTATGCATTGTCCGTCCTCGCTTCCAACGCGGCCAAGCGCCGCTCCAATTCTGTGGTTTCCAGGGTCCGCCGGAAGGTCTCGACCATGCCGGCCAGTGCCGACCCTTCCGTTGGCGTGAGATCACCAGCGGCGACGGCAGCCACGAGCGCCGCCATCGCCTTCGCTGCGTCCTCTGCGGCGTTCATCACTGGCATCTGGAAGGCCACGGGCCGCTCCTTTCGTGGCGGCAGCACCCGCTCCAGCACTAGGCGTAGCGCCACGCTGTCGCCTTCCTTCGCCATGTCGATGGCCTTCCGAGTGATCATCTCCGCCTCACCGTCAAGCAGCGCCTCAGCAGCCAGCGTCGCCTTGTGACGGGTGCCTTTGGGCTTGCCAGCCGGGTTGCCCGATTGGCCTTTCTGGAATGGGCGTCCACGCTGCTTCCCGGCTGATTTTTCAGCAGCCATCAGCGCCCCCGCACCCGACGCTTCAGGACCGACACGTCGTCTTCCAGACGCGCCATCCGCTCAGCCAGATCCCCACCGCCGGGCGCCAATGCCGCCGCGTTCGCAATGACCGCGACCAACCATGAGCCCACAGGCATGCGTGCCGCCCGGGCCGCTGCCGTCGCACGCTGACGCGCCAGCGGAGACACCCCGCGCACTGTCCAGCGATCACTATCAGGCATCGTCACAGTCCATTGTCCGACATACGTCAGACATTATGCCCAACAGTCACCGTATGCGCAATCAAGACGCGCCGCAACAACCGCGTATTTTCAGCATTTCTAGGAAAAGTGACGATATCTTTTCTCACAGGTCTGGTATCCGTCGGCAGACAAAATACATCACAGCACCGTTATTCAAACAATTCCGTTCAGTTCCGCCATTTATCAAGAAGCAGTTACTTTTCAAGCACGAATAACCATGGTATAATTTAGCGAACTCCGCCTGATTGACGGGCGATTGTCCGCTGACCGGAAGGGAATGCCGCGATGGGCTTCATGCAACCGCACTCCGACTTGGCCGCTCTTATGGGAGCCGACCCTCAGAGCATGCCATACATGGGGCCTACAGCTGCTTCGACTGGAGCCGAGGCGCAGGGCATGTACGGAAGCGATCTTGCTGCGCTGTTCGGGGCGGGGGCGGAGCAACAGCCGGATATGCGCGCGTTCGCGCAGATCCTCCAGGCGCTCGGCCAGCAGAACAGCATGGGCGGCCAAGATACCATCCTGGCGCACATCAACCCGCAGGAATATCGGATGCTGCTGGAGGCCGGCGGCAGCGGCAGACCAGATCCGGTAACGGGGCTACCGCACTTCGACGATGGCGGTGAAGGAGGAGAAGGGGGCGCGGGCGGAGAAAGCGACGGCGGCGATGGCGACGGCGACAACTCCGGCGGCATGGCTGGCGTTGGCAGCGCCAACGCGGCGACGGGCACGGCGAACGCCGGCAACACGACGGGCGCCAACGCCGACTACGGCGGCGGCTGGGGCATGGGCGACCCTGGTGTAGGCAGCATGAGCGCCAACGCCGCCATCGGCTTGAATGCCCCCACGACCGAAGCGCGCGATGGGGTCTACGGCAGCATGGGGCCGCAGACGGCAGGCAGCTTGGCGGCCTTCCTCACCGATCCGAAGCAGGCCCTTACCGTCACTCTGGCCAACAAGTTCGACGGTAGGAACTTCGCCTCTACGGTGCTCGGCGCCATCAACCCGGCGCTCGGCCTAGTGGCCACCCATGGCCCGGCAGTCGCGGCAACGCTTGGTGGCTGGCTCACCAGTGGCCTTGAGGCGATGACAGGCGAGCAAGCGTCAAACGATGCCCCAGCTGGTGGCGCCGACCAGGGGTCCCCATCGGGTGGAGGGGACTCTTCCCTGTTTGATACCCTCAACCGCACGCTTCGTCTGCGCACTCCGGCGGCGCCCTTACCGCCGTCTCCTCCGGGGCGCCCCATGATTGATGAACTGAAGCAGTTGTTCGGAGCGGGATCAGTCAGCGGGGGCAAGTTCCCCTAACGGCGCCAGAGTGGGCAAGCCGTCCGCCCTTCAATCCGTCACAGTTTGTCCAGGATCTCCTTGCGCTTCGCCTCGTACTCGGCCGACGTGATCAGCTTGCGTTCGTGAAGATCCTTCAGGGCGGTCAGGCGCTGGTCGATGGACGGCGACAGGGTGGCGCTGGCGGGGGCGACGACCGACGGCTGAGGAGTCTTGGGCGCTTTGGGAGGCGGAGGGGTAAAGGGCCTCAGCTCGGCGCTGGTGGTCCGCGCCACGTCGTAGCTCATGCTCTCCAGCAGCCGCACGGCGTCTTCCTGCTTCAATCGGTTCGCGCATGCATAGCCGCTGACCATTCTGCGGAAACCTGGCGCCCAGCCCGCCGGCGCGTCATACCCGACGAACGCGATGCAGGGGCGGCTGTCCATTTGGAAGTTCGCGAAGCTGTACGGCTTCTCGCCGGCCGTCATCCGATAGGGTCGCGACCAGTTGCTCGCGCCATCGGCTATGGTCTTGCTCATGCTCGCGACGTTCTGCGGGTCTCGCTGGGTCAGGTACGTACCCGGCGACGCCTCCGAGTAGACGATGACCGCATCCCCTCCGGGGATCTGGAACGGGTGCACGTACCCGTGCCCAGCCGTGTCGATGCCGCCGAATGTTGCGCGGTAGCACTGCTCGTAGCTCGGAGTGTAGGCGTTCGACCAACTGCTCTTGATTGGCGAAGCCGAGCAGTCGAACGAGTAGATATCGCCCGGTGTGTAGCCCGCACCTTGGCATCCGGCCAGCACAACAAGTGCCGTAACAGCCAAGATGCACCGCATCGCCACCTCCGCCATTCACCCACACAGCGCTGATGCGTAAAGCCGCGCACCAGCGCAGCCCATGGGCGAGTATGCGCCGATAACCGAGAGGGGTGGAGTCGGAAGCGTGGTCGTAGCCGTTAAGACGCATACCACGCGATACAGAGGACAAGGGCGCATTCCTGGCGGCTACCACAATGCTGGCGCACATCCGCCGGCCTTCTTGTGATAGCTTCCCCGCCATGTTCATGGTCACGCCCGAAGAAGCCGCCATCATTCAGCAGGTCTACAGCGAGCGCGGGGAGTGGCCCGCCGTGGCCGAACTGCGCCGGTATGCACCGGGCATCGCCGACTACGCCGAGGCGCTCCGTTGCGTGAGGATCATAGTCGGTTGGCGCTCCCAGGCGCCTCAGGAGGACCGCATGGAACATCGGCTTACTGGATACCACCGCTCCACCGACGGCATGGCGGTTAGCTACCCGATCCCGCGCACCTCAGTGTGGCGAGCTGCGGCAATCGCCAACGTGCCAGCGACCGATCCAGAGGCCATCGGCAGCTATCCGCTTGACCAGGCGCAGGCCGACGAGTTGGCGTGGCTGATCGGCGCGACACTCGACCACGCGCAGCATGAGCACTTCATGGAGCCGCTGGCGGCCGGCGACGTGGGCTTGGGGTAAAGAAACGCTCATCACAGAACGAGGCATCTCCACAGATCGAGGCGCTACACCTGCTGCATGCTGGATCCCGAACAAGCCCACCCCGACCTCCCTTGAACCCACGGTCGCGGAGGCAGGCATGAGCACGGACGTCGATGCCCAGCGGGGTTTGCTGGCGAAGCTTCGCAGCATGGTGGAACAGTACGAGCGCTGCAGCACGCGGGGGCCGAAGCTGATGCACGGAACCCGCTATCAGATGGCCGTCGATGCGACAGCCGTAAACGGTGACGACTGCCGGTTTCCAGCCTGTGAATGTCCTAAGGCCGATTGCACTGAGAAGCCCGCCTGCCGCCCTCCGGTAGGTTGGAAGGGGGCGCCCCGACCATAGCCCCCCCGACGCATCAAATAATGCCCGACGTCCGCGCCCATTCGGCGAACTGCTTGCCGGCCGGCGAGAAGACGTTGCTCAGCGCCAGCGACTTCCCGAGTTGCGCCTCCACGCTCCGCACCGCCGCAGCGAACAGCCCACCGCCGATGCGGCGACGCCTGTGGTTCACGTCCACCTCCAGGCTCTTTTCGCGCACGGTCTGCAGATTGTCCGAGACGTAGAGGCCGAGAGCGGCGTAGCAGTGACCGTCGTCTTGGGCGATGGCTCCGAACATCAGCAGGATTTCATACCCCATGCCCAGCGCTGCCCGTTCGTCGTCATCGTCGGGCGGATCAACGGGCCGGCGGGCGCAAACGACATCGAAGGTTTGACCGCTGGCCACCTTGAACGTCGCGACGGGCGCTCCCTGCTTCGCGACATCTCGATAGAACGCCTGGAACTCTGGCCACGACAGCAGATCGCGATCTTCGAGGAACGTTCCAGCCGGCTTGGGCGAAACGCCCGGCTTCGGTCGCAAGGTTGGCTTGCCAGAGATCTTAGACAACGTGGCCTCCGGATCCTGTGGGGCTGAGCTAACCGACGCGGTCTCCGCCCACTCCAACAGGATGAATTATACAATGGCGGCGCGCAAGGCTGCCTCCACACCCATAGCGGGATACGCCGCAACCAATAACCCATTAAGCTCCGAGTCGCTCGCTTTTTACTCTCAATTATGCTGGGCCGATTTCATTTCAGTCTCCTTATGGTAGCATATGACCGTAATTTTTCCGATATATAGTGTCCTTGAGCCCGGCCTTGACGCCCGCCCGGCGAACTCTTGAGCATCTTTAGTCATCGCACTCTCAGCGCCGTATTCGGAGGGCTGGTTGCCATGACGCCAGAAGAGTTCGTCGGCAAGTGGGGGACATCGACCCTCAACGAAAAGCAGGCGGCTCACGATCATTTTGCCGACCTCTGCCGGCTTCTTGATGAGCCAACGCCAACGAACGCCGACCCCACCGGTGAGACCTACTGCTTCGAACGGCGGGTGGCGCAGGTCGGCGGTCGGCCAGGATGGGCCGACGTCTGGCGCAAAGATCGCTTCGCCTGGGAGTACAAGAGCCCCGGCGAAGACCTCGACAAAGCGTTCGCCCAGCTTCAACGCTACGCCCCGGCGCTCGGCAACCCGCCATTGCTGATCACCTGCGACCTGCGTCACTTTCGCGTGCACACTAACTGGACGTACGTCGTGTCCGAGGTGCACGAGATCGGCCCGGCCGACCTTCTCGACCCGGCTAAGCGGCTGATCCTAAAATGGGCGTTCTGCGAGCCTGACCGGCTGCGCCCGACCCGCACGCGCGAGGCGCTGACAGCGGAAGCTGCGGCACGCTTCGCCGCGCTGGCCACCCGGCTAGAACGCCGCGGCCATGCGCCTGGCGAGGTGGCGCACTTCCTGATCCGCCTTGTCTTCTGCATGTTCGCCGAAAGCGTGGGGCTGCTGCACAACCGCCTGTTCTCGCGCATGCTGGACAGTGCCGCCCAGCACCCCGACCGCTTCGCCGACCGGGCAGCGCAGCTGTTCGCGGCGATGAAGTCCGGCGGCGAGGTTGGCTTCGAGGAGGTGCAGTGGTTCAATGGCGGTCTGTTCGACGACGCCACCGCCCTGCCGCTGGACGCGGCCGACATCGCCGCGGTGCAGGAGGCGGCGACGCTTGACTGGTCGGACATCGACCCGGCGATCATGGGCACGCTGTTTGAGCGCGGCCTGACCCCGGAGCGGCGCGGCGAGTTGGCCCGTGCCATCGAGCAGCGTGACGCCGCCGGCCGGTCGCTGGGTGCTGTCGGCATCTACTACACCCCTGCCGCGATCATCCGCCGGCTAATCGAACCGGTAGTGATCCGCCCGCTGCGCGGGGCCTGGGAGAAGGAGCAGGCGGAGATCCGCCGCCATCTTGACGCCGAACGCGCCGCCGGCACCTTGACCGGACAGCGCCGCGCCCGGCGCTTGGCCGAGGCCTCCTACAACGCCTATCTGGAGCGGTTGCGAACATTCCGCGTGCTAGACCCCGCCTGCGGCTCCGGCAACTTCCTCTATCTCGCGCTGATGGCGCTGAAGGACCTAGAGCACGAAGTGCTGGTGCAGGGCGAGGCGATGGGCTTCGGACGCGCCTTCGCGCTGATCGGGCCGGAGGCGGTGAAGGGTATCGAGGTCAATCCCCTGGCGGTGGAACTGGCCCGCGCCTCGGTCTGGATCGGCGAGATCCAGTGGCGCCATCGCCACGGTGCTCCGCTGCCCAGGAACCCAGTGCTGAAGCCTCTTGAGACGGTGGAGTACCGCAACGCACTGTTGACCGAGTTCGGCGCAGAAGCGCCGTGGCCGGTGGCCGACGTGATCATCGGCAACCCACCCTTCCTTGGAAACAAGGCGATGCTGCGTGCTCTTGGCGAGGGCGAGACAACGCGCATCCGCTCCGTCTACGGTGACCGCGTGCCAGACGCCGCTGACCTCGTTTGCTATTGGTTCGAGAAGGCACGCTCGATGATCGCCGACGCCACTGTCCAGCGTGCCGGATTGGTCGCCACCAACTCGATCCGCGGCGGCGCCAACCGGGCGGTGCTCGACCGCATCCGCGACACCGGCACAATCTTCGAAGCGTGGCCGGACGAGCCCTGGGAACAGGATGGCGCCGCGGTGCGGGTGTCGCTGATCTGCTTCGGTCAAAAGGGCTCTAGCGAGACCCCGCGGATGAACGGCCAAGCCGTAACGGAGATCTTTTCCGACCTGACCGGCGGGGCGGCAGACTTGACCACGGCAAAGCGGCTGACCGAGAACCGCGGGATCGCATTCATGGCGACCACAAAGGGCGGTGCGTTTGACATCGATGGCGCGACGGCGCGCAGAATGCTTGACCAGCCCATCAACCCGAACGGACGCCGGAACGCCGACGTAGTTCGTCCCTGGGTCAATGGCCTCGATATCACACGTCGGCCGCGTGACCGCTGGATCATCGACTTCGGTGTCAGCTTGGGCGAACGTGAGGCGGCGCTCTACGAGATGCCGTTCGAGCATCTTCGATCTGTCGAGCGTGAGCGGCGGCTTTGCAATCCACGGGCGGCATACGCACCAAAATGGTGGCACTTCGTCAAGCCTAGACCACAAATGCGATCAGCACTTATTGGATTGCCGCGGTTCATTGCGACCGCACGTGTTGCGAAGCACAGGCTGTTCACATGGCTCGATCATATTTTAGTTCCGGATTGTCAGCTCATCGTCTTTGCCCGCGATGACGACACTACGTTCGGCATCCTACATAGCCGCTTCCACGAGCTGTGGTCGCTGCGGCAATGCACTTGGTTGGGGAAAGGCAACGATCCTCGTTACACGCCCTCGACGACCTTCGAAACCTTCCCCTTCCCCGATGGGCTGACACTTGACCGTCCGGCCGCCGCCTATGCTGGCGAACCACAGGCACGGGCCATCGCCGAGGCTGCTCGGCGGCTGAACGACCTGCGCGAGGCGTGGCTCAATCCCTCCGATCTCGTGGAGCGGGTGCCGGAGGTGATGCCCGGCTTTCCTGATCGCATCGTCCCGCGCAACACCAAGGCTGCCGCGGCACTGAAGGCCCGAACACTGACCAACCTCTACAACACCATGCCCGACTGGCTGCGGGCAGCGCACGCGGACTTGGACGCGGCGGTGGCTGCCGCCTACGGCTGGCCGGCGGATCTTGCGGACGAGGAGGTGCTCGCCCGTCTGCTCGCCCTCAACCTTGAACGGGCTGTTGCGCAACGTCCGCCGGTGCGGCGCCGTCCCCGTGTCGAGGACGAGCGCCAGTTTCGCTTCCATTTCAACCGATTGCCGCCGCTTCCGGCACAGGGAGAACTGCCACTCGCAGGTGGCGCCGCGGAGGCTCCAGCGAAGCGGCCGAAGGCGCCTCGACTGCGTCCGGAACCAGAGCGGCGCCAGCGTCACTTCCAATATGTCATTCGTGGCGGGAAGGCGGACCAACTCCGAATGTCCATTGAGGCGATTTCCCGCGCCGCCTGACGGTGAACCGGCAATCGTGGGCCTTCAAACGGTGTCGTTCTCCCGGCTCGCCACCAGCGCCCGCAGGACCGCCAAGGGTACCGTGGGCGCCTCGGCCACGTGCCGCTGGTCGCCGTTGCTGAGTTCGGCATAGGGGAGGATGCCGGACACGCCGTAGCCGAGATGCAGGTGCCAGCCCGGCAGGACCGACACCACCAGAGCGCGGCAACGCTCCACGGACTCGGTGTAGTCGGCGGGTGGCGCCTGGAACGCTTCGGCGATGGCCTGATCGAGCGCCGCATCGGCGCCCGTCGCGGCTTTCAGTTCGGCCATCAGGCTCGACCAATCTGCGTGGCTCCGGTCAGTCACGCCGCCCCCGCCGTCGTCTTCGGAGGTGGACCCCACGCCCTCACCCCCTCCCGCGCTTCGGCCGGGTGCGCGATCCGGCTGCCTCGCCTTCCTTGCGCTGGACGAACAGCCGTCCTGCCTGCATGGCCGCCGGCCGGCTGATGTAGGTACCGCACTCGAAGCGCTGGCCGTCGAACGTCACCGTCAGCATGAACTTCTGAGGGCCAGTCTCTTCGACCTGGATGTTGGAGGGAATTGGCTTCACAGCTGTACCCGCTGATAAAGGCTGCGGTCGGTCAGCGCCGAGACGCCGAGCAGGATCGGGCCGCCATCCCCTTGCAGCCGTAGTTCCACATGAGGCGGGAACCCCGGCTTATCCCGGAGTGCAGTGACGACAAACACCTTGTCGGGCTGGCCGACGCGGACGAAGCGGTCGCCGATGGCTATGGGAGGGGTACGGCTCATGAAGCGCCCGCTTTGATGGCCTCAATCATAGCGACGAAGACGGCTTTCGCCTCCTCGGCGCTTCTCGACGGCAGCTCCCCGCGGCCGGCTTCGTAGATCAACGAGCCGTCGGGAGCCGAGAGCATCACGTCGAGCAGGGCATCAACCACCTCTTCGGGCATCGTTGCACCCGAAACGACGGCTGGAGCCGAGGACCGGACCCACCGCGCCAACCGCTCGCGCATCGGCTTCTCATGCAGGTTGCTCATTCGCTCCTCCATTGGCCGGGTTTTCTCGCCAGCGCACGCCAGCACCGCCGCCATTGGGATCAATCACCTCAAGCCCAGCACGCTCAAACGCGCTGCGAATGTCGGCGAGGGTGCGCGGATAGGGGGTTCTAGCGCCACGCTCGAAATCCGCGATGGTCTTCTTTGCCACCCCGGCTTCGCGTTCGAGATCGTCCTGCGACCAACCGAGCAGCGCTCGCGCCGCACGACATTGATCGGCTTGGACGGATTTTTTGGTGTCAGGTGGCATTTTTGATGTTGCCTCATCGCTAATGGCAGGTTACACTATAAATGTGATCTGGCGATAAGGCAACCGACCATGATCGACCGCAGCTCTCTCTTCCGCACCGCCCACACCATCGCCCGCCGCGAGCGCGGCATGTATGGCATCCACCAGACCTACCGGGAGGCGTTTGCCCTCGCGTTGCGCCGGCTGTACGCCCAGGCCAAGGAGCGGGCGGAGCGTGAGGCCCGGCGGGAGGCATTCCGCGCCACGCTGGAACAGCAGGCCCGCGAGCGCGCCGCCGAGCGCATCGCCACCCTGAAGGCGCAAATCCGTGACTTGGAGCATTGCGACCGGCTGGGCCGCGAAGGGATCCGCCGTCTCGACCTCGCCAACCGCGAGCTGCGCCGCCTGGAAGAGGTGGCGTGACGATGGCCGCCACTTCCAACCTCAACACCACAAGGCCCCGCCGATGACTCGCGCCATGCTCCCGCTGTTCGACGGCTTCGACCCGCTGCCCGCGTCCCTGTGCAAGAACGAGGTGGGGCGCGCGTTCGACACCGCCGCCGCTGCGATCCTCCGTCAGCCGGCCGGAACCCGCACTGTCTACCACACTGGCAACCTGTCCACCGACCGCCAGCGCTCCGCCGAGGTGTGCGGCAAGGCCGCCGCATACCTGGAGGCCGCCCGCATCGGACAGGTGATCCTCACCCAGCGCCGGGTGAGCGCCGACCGCTACGAGTACCACGCCATCCGCGCCACCATGCAAACCAGGGGGAACCGCGCATGAACGCCATCTGCCCCAGGCCCGCCGTCGCTCCCGAGATCCCGCCGCGCCCGGTGGTCGTGCACCGGGACGAGTGCGTGAACGTGGCTTTCCACGACTTCGGCACCGTCTCCGTGACCGGCCCGCGCCGCGCCGAACTGGCGAACATGGTGGCCGCCCTGCCGAAGGTGCTTCGTCAGCTCGGGTCCGTGCTCGCGATGCTGGAGGAACGCGACGGCGCCACCGCCCCGCACGTCATCGGCTTGGCCGAGGCCCTGGAGGACGCCGGCATCAACCCGCACGGCACGCTGGAGGTGGAGCCCATGACGCACGTCACCCCCGCCGATCCGGCCGAGCGCTTCGCCCTAATGCTGCGCGCCACCGCCGACACGCTGGACGACCTGCTGTCCGATCCGAAGCGGCTGCACACGACCCCGAACCCGATCCGGGAGACGCTGCGCGACCTGTCCGCCTCCATCCGCGCCGTACTGCGCGAGAACGGCCGCGGCGCCAGCTGTGTCGAAGAGCGCTCCACCGTCAGCGTGTCCATCGACACCTAATCCAAGGGGCGTCCGCTAATCCAACGCGGCCAAATATCTATTGCCCCGACAGCAAATGGAGATCCGACTTCCGTAACTGAAGCTAACGCACAATACAACGCCGCCCACGGTGCTCCAGCATCCATCGCCTTGCGCACACCAGTACTTCTGATGCGCACAGGTTAGTGGAAAATGCCAAGCTCACGGAGACGGCAATGACAGATACACATCTCTCCACGCGCCACCCGACGTCCGCAGATCAACGGGAAGCTACGGGAGCGGGAGAGGCCCAACCAAAACAGAAACGCACGAGTGCCACGCACCCCGCTGCCGCGGAGTTCGCACGGGCATTCGCGCCCGGAGCCGACACGATGACCGAACAGCACCATCCTGCAACCCCGCCGAAAGGCGAGAGCCCCACGTCCCCTCTCCGTCGCTTGTTGCTGGGCCGCGCCGGTCCCTTCTCTGCTGCGTGGGAAGCGTTCCGCACTGCGGACGCTGAGAATGACAAGCGCTATGGGGCAGCGGCAACCGAGGCGGAGGAGAATGCCGCGGCCGAAGAAGCCGTCAGCATCGGCAACAAGTTCCGGCACGCCGTTGCGGCGGCGGAGCCCCCCCGCACCATGCGCGACGTATACGCGCTACTGGACTACCTGCACGCTCAGCCCTCCACTGGTGCCCCTAGTCTGCTGACCGACGAGCAAACCCGGCTTTTCGCTGGCGCCCGCGAAACCGTGGCCGCCGTGCTGCGCTCCGCCGGCTCGGAACTGGTCTATAGCCTTTCCGCCGATGTCGCCGCCGCGCTCGCTCGTGCTCAAGACGCCCACGCGCCGGACAACGCCGACGACACGGTGCCGAACAGCATGGACGGGTTGACCGGGGACGAGCGCAAGGCTGCGTCCCTTTTCCGCCGCCTGACCGCCCCCGAGAAAGGGGCAATACTCCTGTACCTTGGGCTGTGCCAAGTGACGGAAGACGCCATCCACGCCATACAGCACGAGGCGAAACACTCTGTCTGGGCGGATCGGTTCGCGGACTACCTTCGCGGCCTCGCGGGCGATCTGACGCCGGTCGATCCCGCCACATCCACTGCCCCATCGCCCCAGCATGCCACCAGCACCATTCCGGTGCTCGGCATGACCTTCCAAGAGGCCGCCGACCGCGTGCGCGAGCTGCTGGATTGGAACGATGCCAGCGCCGACCGGGACGAGAACGAAGACAGCGAAGAAGGGCGGCAGCGCGCGGCCAATAGCGCCGAGTGGGGCCGCATCATCGACACCATGCTCACCACCCCCGCCGTCACGTTCGGTGACGTGCTGGCGAAGATGGAAAGGATCACGTGTCCAATTCTGGGGGCCGGCGCCTTCGAGATCACAGCCAACGAACTCAACGTCGTCGCCGCGGATATTGCCCGGCTCGCGGCGGGCACCTTGATCACCGACACGACGGCGGACTCCGAAGTCCTCGCCGCGCTCCGCAAGTGGATCGAGGCCAGCAAGCGGTGCGACGAACTGCGCAGCACCCCGGACGATGATCCCGAGTTTGAAGCGGCGGTGGCTGCACACTCGGACGCGGCTCGCGCGCTCGCCAGTACGCCGGCCCAGTCCGCACTCGGACTTGCCGTGAAAATCTACCTTCTCTGGCAGATCGAGCACGGCGAGGCCCCCGCCGGCAGCGCGAGTATCAGCCTTCCCCCGCCGGCCGAAGATGACGAGGCGGAAGACGCCGCGCTGCATCGCGGACTGGCCCTGGACGCGCTGCGCATGTTCCCCGCGCTCCAGATCCTCGCCGGGGGCGATACCACCGTCGCCCTCGCCGCCCTGTCCATCGCCCCGGCGCAGGACGGAGCATCCCCCGATGCCGAGTTGCTGAACCTGTGGGAAACCTACAAACAGCAATTCCGGTTCATCGACACGTTGCCCGAGGGAGACACGCCGGAGCGGGATGCCGCGTACGAGGCATCGTACGCCACGGAAGACCGCATAGAGGCGACCCCGGCCCGCACGGCGGCGGGGATCGCGGTCAAGCTGCGCTTGCTGTTTCGAGGTTTCCACGAGAGCCAGGAGGCCGACGCAGCTGTTATCGAAGGCGCCGACATGCCGGCCGAGCTACTGACTGACTGTCGCGAGCGGATGCTGTGGAAACTCGTTGGGGAGGTGGACCACATCGCGGCGGCCCCGCAGACCAGCACCCAGTTCGACACCTTCGCCGATACCGTCGCAGCTTTCGAAGCGGAAGCCCCAAAGCCCCTCTGCATGCCCCAGGTGCCCACCGCCCGCATGGTGGAGGCTGCCACCGCGACCGGCGTCAGCGCCGAACAGGCGCGGGCCATCTACACCGCCATGGCCGACGCCTACCGAAAGGAACGCGCGGCATGAGCGCCGTCCTCACCTTTCCGCAGCGGAGCGCCCAGCGCCCCGCCCGCGTGCACGCCGAACTGGAGCGCCAGCCGGTGCATGTGGCGAACGACTGGATGCAGGCCGTGGCCGTGGAGTGCGGACGGCACTCGACCCTCTGTCCGCCGATCTTCGACTTCCTGAAGCGCACCGGGCTGCTGTCTAGGTGCGTGCTGATCGCCTCCGACCCAGGCGGGCCGCTGACCTGGCGCTACGTCGGGGAACCGACCGTCAGTGTGATGGGCCGGGCGTGGGGCCGCGAGAACCTCGGGCGGCCCGTCACGGTGGATGAGCGCGCCGACTTCGGGGACAGCATGAACACCAGTTATGCCGAGGCCATCGACACCGGCCGCCCGCTCGTCAATCGGGTCCGTCTGTTTGGCCACGCCTCGCCGCTGGTCTACCTGCACTCGCTGATCGGCTGGAAGGCATCGGACGGCCGACGTGCCGTGCTGAGCTGCGTCCAACTTTAGCCGATGGTCGGCAGGCAAAGAGAAGGCCCCGGCCGGGCGAACCGGTCGGGGCCAAGGTCAGGGAGGGGACAGACGTGACCCGATGCTCAGCGCTGGCGGACGAGGGCGCCCTGTCCAGCGAAGTTGCCGATGCCGGCCGACAGGTTGGAGACGTTGGCGAGGTTCGGCGCGCCGAAGGCGACACCGGGGCGGCCCGAGCGCTGGAGCACCGTCGCCCCCTGCGCCGCCGTGTTGCCGATGCCCGCCGCGGTGTTCGACACGTTCGCCATCGAGCCGCCGGGGAACAGGCCGCCCGAGCGCTGGCCGACGAAGACGCCTTGGCTGGCGGTGTTGCCGATGCCGGCCGCGGTGTTGGCGACGTTGGCGACGTTCGGGCCGCCGAACAGGCCGCCGCCGCGCTGCATGGTGGTGACGTTCTGGGTGGCGACGTTGCCGACGCCCGCGGCGGTGTTCGACACGTTCGACACGTTCTGCGCCAGCGCCGGGGCCGACAGCAGGGCGAGGGTGGCGAAGCCGGCGAGCAGGGAAGTGCGGATCATGGTGTGGTCTCCTGGGTGGGGCCGGCGCTGCGTGTCCGGCGCGTTGTCTCGATGACCGAACCCTACCGAACCGCCCCCCTGCCCGATGTGAGCCGGGCCACAAGGCGATGCACTTCCCTTCCCGCCCCTCGACGGTCACGCCGCCGCGTTCCCCCTCATGCGGTGCCCGGCGGCACTCACCTCCTGCAGGTCCAGCAGCACCCCGGCCCGGCAGAAGCGCAGCAGCCTGTATGGAGGGTAGTCGAAGCCGACGGCCGGGTTCTGGTAGAGGATGGTTGGGCGCCGTTCCAGGAAGCGACGCCCGGCCTTCGCCTCGCTCCACTGCGGGGCCACCGTGTCGGATACCATCCCCACACACCAGGACGGCGCCCAGCGCGCCCATGCCACCAGGCGCACCAGCCGGCCGAGCAGTGGGAACAGCCCGCGCCCACGCGCATCGGGGTGCGTCCAGCCAGCGGTGACGTAGGCTACCCGCCCCGTCGTCTCGAACGCCGTGGGGCTGGCGCAGAAGCACCGTTCCCCGGGTGCTGGCCGGCCGCTGAAGAAGGACAGGTCGGACAGTCGGTCCCCGAAGCTGGCCGCGGTGCAGTCCACCAGAGCAGCCCCCTGCGTCCCCAATACCTCACCGCGGTCATCGACGGCGCCCAACCAGAACCAGTCCGAGCCATCCGGCCGGCGCATCAACGGCAGCCACGATCCGAGGTTGGCGCGGTTCAGCGCCTCCAGGTCTTCCCACATGGTGCTCAGCACAGGCGTGAAGCCGAGCCCCACCGCGGTGGCGCACAGGGCGTCCCGCGCGGCGCTCAGCAGTTCGGCATGCGGGCCATCCTGCATGATCATCGTCTCGACCAGGAACCGCGGGCCGGTCGGCACCGCCAGCCCCTCCGGTGGCAAGTAGCCCAGCGTCCGCAGATCGGCGTTCGTCATGCACCCGTCCATCATCACCACCCCGTTCGGTTGACCTCGCACGGATGGAAGCGGAAGCGTTGCCGTTTTGTCCCACGGTCCCATCGTAGGACGTGAGTCATGCACGGGCCGGCCGACGCATGGTCGTTGTGGCAGGAGTGGCGGCGCGTCGAGGAGGAGCGCGCGGCGATGCTGGCTGACCTGCACAGCGTCGCCGTCAACGACGCCGGGCCGCCGCCGGCTGTCATATGGGGCCGACGCTGCTACACCAGCGCCGATGAGATCCTAGCCGCTCCAGCGCCCGCGTGGGCGCGCCTGGACCCCTCAGCGATGCAGCGGCACCTTGACCGCGCCACCGCCCTTGCCGACGCGCTAGAGAGCGCTCAGCAGCGCGCGCAGGGGCACCGTGAGGCAACGGGCTTGTCCGTCCTGGAGCATCGCGCCCAGCAGCTCGCCAACGAAGGCCTCCGACTCGCCGCTTCCATTCGCCGCGCGCCGATCAACAAGCCGGCCGACGTGCTGGCGCGGCTGGACTTGATAGCGGCTATGTGGGGACCGGCGGGGGAGATCGGAGAGCCGGGCGCACCGTTGGCCGAGGTGCTGGCGCTGATAGAGGCGTTGAGCCGGCATGCGCCGCAATTCACGCCGACCTGGACAAGGCGGCGAACAGCGCAGCCAAGCTAATGCAGCAGGTTAGCTCCGCCCGCGGCAGATGGAGAACGCCTCCGCAGAACGTTGAGTGACGTAGACGCTTACCATGGTCAGCCGCGCCTACTTGGAAGCGAGCCAGTCAAGGAACTTCTGGCGAGAGATCCTAATGTGCCGGCCGAACCTAACGCAGGGGATAGTCCCGTCTTTGCACGCCTTGTAGGCTGTAGAGCGTGGCAACCTCAGGAACGTAGCGATGTCCTCGACGGTCAGGATGGGGGTATTCGGCAATTCATTTATGTTTTCGGTGGAAATATCCTGACCTCATCTTGACCTTGGTATTGGTTAGGTGCCGCCAGAGGTTCTGGTGAGCACGCACTCTATCCGCAGGCGTCTTCCTCTACTGATATGCCTCTTCATAGCTTCGGGCTCTTGCCCCCTGCCATGCTCACCCCGCTGCACCATTGCGCTTCCAACAGCGCTTTGGTCCAGAAATGCGAAGGGCGCCCCGCAGGACGCCCTTGCTGCCAACCTACTGGCGTGCCGATCTCGGCATGATCCGCAGAGAGGGTGCCATCACAGGTTCAGGCCTGCTCATTCACTAGCGCAAGGCTCCACCCGTACAATGGCCGCGTTCGTTACCTGCTCGCCGACCTTCCAGGTGTTCATGCGAATGAAGACACGATGGCCGTCGCGCAAGGAGCCAAACAGCAAGTCAATCTGGTCCTTGGGGACAAAGAGTTCGCGCACCTCAGCGTTGACCACCGCGCCGCTCTGCGCAGCCTTTACCTGCACAGCAAATGCGCCATCGACAGCCGCTGCGATCTTCTCCACCTCATAGTCACCGTCCAACGGGCTCCCGGCCCCAGAGCGCCGCGGCTGCGCGAGGACTGACGCCGCGGCTTCAGCAGGGACATTCACGGCATGCACCAGCGCACCTCCGGCCACGACCGCGCCCTTGAGCAGCACCCGGTGGGCCGTTTCTGTCTGCTGCACGACTTCCCGCGCCTGCTCATTCTGCATGGCAAGGCGCGCCAACAGTTCCGCTCTCTTGGTTTCTTGCTCTGACAGTTTCACCCGCTCGTCAGCGGCGATTTCCGCTTTTTTCGCGTCGGCTTGGGCCTTCCAGTAGGCCTCAAATGCGCTATGTCCAAAATAGCCCACCGCGGCTATTAGCGCACAAATCACGATGACCTTTGCTACGTCCCTAGACTCCATTTTAGCAACGGCCTCGCTGGCAAGCTTTTCAAGAAGCTCTCTTGGTTTAGCATTGTACACTGAGCTTCCGGAAGAAACAATTATCCTTAGGTTAATTTCAAATTTTTCTTCGATAGTCAGCTTTTTTCCTGACCCGGCACCATAGCGTGCGGTGCGGAATGTTTTGTTTATCTGGGCTTGGTAATCAAGGAAGACGCGCATCATTGGCGTCGTAATAGACGAATGAACTGGGTCATGCGGAATGCGCATCAACTCGCACGACCAGTCAGAAAAGTGAATGCCTCCTGGATAATCGGCCGGGTCCAATGCATTGGCCGCGATCCTCTCAAGGACGTTCCACGCTTCATCCTCAGACTGGATTAGCAGCGCGCGCGTTTCCATCCCCTCAATCCTCCCGCAACGGCTCTATCACCAATTCTTCGGGTCGCACATCGGGTTAACTTCATAGAAAACCTGAGGATACTTGCCCTCGGCTAGGAGCGCGCCGACGCCTATATGCTTGCCTTTCGCTTCAGCGACAAAGGCCCGATAGGCGGTGAACCCAGTGTACCCGCCGTAACTGTTCTTCGCGTTGACCAAGCCGCATGCGGACACACCACCATCCTTGTCTCTGAACGCTACTGCATGCTTGAAACGGGCCGACTCAGGGTCTTTAAGGCCGTTCCTAACCGCATCCTCAATGGCGGCCCGGAGTGTCGGCGTGACTTTGACGCGACGTTCTTTCCAAGACGGGGGCTGCGGCTCCTGTGCTCGTTGCGCGGCAGCGCTCTGAGCAACTGCGGGCGTTTGGCTTGCAGGCGAAACCTGCCGCCCAGCCTCGCGCTGCTCCTTGAGCGATAGGTATTCGGCGAAGGTGACCTCGCGGGCGAGTGGGGCGCAACTCGGGGATCTGGTCTCAAAGGGGAACCCATCCCGCCCGGCACAGTACCTTACGACGCTGGGCCCGCCTGGGGATGCGCAGCTCGCCATCATTGCGGCTGTCAACACAGCCAACGCCGTCCTCTTCATCCCTCTCCCCATACTGCAGTATGCATATGCATCGGCCTACGCCACTCGTACGAGAATTATGACCGGCCGCAACGGAGTTGAGTCAAGGCGCTCCGCTGAAGGGACGATTGTTCCCTATTCGTTCCATATCTAAGCTTCCTCTCCTCAGCACGGAGGGAACCCATGGACCAGATCGAGCGCGCAGCAATGACGATGGCCGGCGAGGTGTGGGCCGGCATGTCGGACACCATCAAGGAGCAGTACCGGGAACTGGCGCGACGCGCACAGCCGGTGTTCCACAACGGGCAGGCCGTGCCTTGGGAGCACGTGGCCGTAACGCTGAGCGTTGTGCTGACCGAGCACGCCGGCAGCCTGACCGCAAAGCGCGCCGACTCGGAGACGCGGCAACGGATCGCACGGGATCAGACAGAGCGGTTGAAGCTGTGCCGCTATACCGTAGTAGCCGGTCCACCGGCTGAGGGAGCTGGTGGGCACTTCTTCGGTGATGCCAAGGGGAAGCCGTGAACAGCAAGTTCGCCGACATCGTCCAGCGCATGAATTCCGGAACGCACCTCCGCGCACCAGGCAGCAGCCCGCCGGAGGTGCGCGGGGTGGTCACCGCGCGGCTGGTATAGGGGCCGCGGTTGTTGAAGAGGGTCATCGTGCTCGAGTCCGACGTGATCGACGGGCTTGTCTGGTTCCGTTTCCCGAGCGTGGCGGCGGCGTGACCGGTCCGCTGCCGAATTTCGGCACGTCGTCCTGCTCCAACGCGTCGGGGAGCCTCAATAGGGTGCGCTGCCGGACGGCCCGCCGGGAACCGGGCCGGGATCCGGCAGAACTCACCCGGCTCTGGCCGGTGTTCAAGGCGGTGGGGAACGTGCGGAACGACTCGGCGGAGTTGATCGCACCGAACCCAGCGTGAGGCGCAAAGCTCGCTCCCGCACCGAAGCGCTATCGTCCGACGAACTTGAGACGGCTGGGCAAGTATATGAGACGCGCTGACGGGCGACTCGGCTGGAGGGTTGCTACTGTTCCCCACGGCGCGCGCCGAACCACGGCCGCGGCGGCAACCAGCAGCAAGGACATGCTCCCCATGACGGAAACAGCGCATCCCCTGGCCGCCATTTTTGAGAAGGCCCAAACCGACCCGTCGTTCCGGGAGCGACTCCTTGCCGATCCCGCCGCCGTACTCGCCGGGGAAGGCTTCACCGTGCCGCCCGGCCTCACCGTCGTTGCGGTTGAGGACACCCCGACACGGATGCACCTGGTTCTCCCGTCGGCACTCCCCACCGGCGAGGTGTCGGAGCAGGACCTCGATGCCGTGGCTGGCGGAAATTCGACGCTGCAAGAGTTCAGTTTCATCCTCAGGTACGGCATCCCGCCGCTTGTCGGCCCCAGAAGCTGGAATTACCAGAGGTGATCGACAAGGCAGGGCGCCTCAGCGCCCTGCCTCCTCTAGGTAGTCCTGATACGCCATCTGCCAGCAGATCCGCAGGAAATGCAGCGGGGGCCGGGGCGCATTGCTGACCCGAGAAGCACTATCTCGCCGGGCCGACCAGTGTCGTCACCCGACTCGATAGACACTCTGTCGATGATGTCGGCTGATCGACACGGATGCAGGATGTGCAGGCCGACGCGAAACCCGCAGGCCGTCCGCAGATCGGCAGGACAAGCGCGGCGGCCCTCAGCCGCCTCGCATCACGCAGAAAGGCCGCTCTCACCCAATGGGCGAAGCGGCCTGTGAACTGAAGGAGCCTCGGCGCCTTTTGCGCCTTGCTGATGCTGACCATCGCTGGAACGGCAGTGCGACGCAGTGACGACCGTCACATCATCGTCAGCTTGAGTCGGTCAAGCCGACACCCCATGGCAGATATTTTCCCGTTCGGGAAAGAACCCGTCACGGCGCGCTGCTGTATGCCACCGGCAGACGCCCCGGCTCGGCAACCAGGCACGTGGAGCAGGGGTGTTTGTCCCCCGCCGTCTCGGCTCGTCTCAACACGTATATTCGGGAAAAGTTGGGGAAGTTCCCCAGGCCCATACGCTAAGCCATTGAAAAGATGGCGTCCCCAGCGGGAGTCGAACCCGCGTCGCCGCCGTGAAAGGGCGGTGTCCTAGGCCTCTAGACGATGGGGACCGCGTGGACGGGCAGAGAACTAACGGCCGGCGGCCCGGAAATCAAGGAGAGAATTCATCTTTCCATCACACGCCCGATCCGCCCGGCCGCGCCGCGTCGTCGATCAGCAGCTGCACGCCCTCCGCCCCGTTCCAGCGGTCCACCCGCAGCACACCGGCCAAGTGCAGCGGCGCCCCCTGCGCGGTCAGCAGCGCCTTGCCCAGTTCGCCCTCCAGGCAGCGGAAGGCGATCGCCTTTAACCGCGCGCCGTCGCTGCCCGACAGGATGCAGCGCACGTGCGCCCCGCCCACCACGTCGGCGCGCACGATCCGCGCGTCGGCCAGCGCGAAGCGCGGCTCCGCGTTCCCCGTGCCGAAGGGCCCCAGCTTGCACAGCGTCTCCACCAACTGCGGCGTCGCCGCCCCCACCGCCAGCGCGCCGTCCAGTTCCAGCGTCGGCACCAGCGGGGCAGCCTGCACCTGCGCGGCGATTCGTGCGGTCAGGAACACCCGCAGCTCCGACAGCCTGTCGCCCGCAACCGTGAAGCCCGCCGCCATGCGGTGGCCGCCGCCGGCGATCAGCAGTCCCTCCTGTCGCGCCGCGATCACCGCCGCCCCCAGGTCCACCCCGCGCACCGAGCGCCCCGACGCCTTGCCGATCACCGTGCCGTCGTCACGGGTCTCCAGCGCCACCACGCAGGCCGGGCGGCTGTAACGCTCCTTCAGGCGCGAGGCGACGATGCCGACCACCCCGGGGTGCCAGCCCTCGCCAGCCACGAACACCAACTCCGCCTCCAGGTCGGCCAGCGCCTCGACGCGTGCGATGGCGTCCTGCAGAACCGCGGCCTCGATGGCGCGGCGCTCGCCGTTGTGCGATTCGAGGCGCTGGGCCAGCTGCATCGCTTCCACCGGATCGTCGGTGGACAGCAGCCGCGCCCCCAGGTCGGCCATGCCGACGCGACCGCCGGCGTTCACGCGGGGGCCCAGGACGTAGCCGGCGTGGTAGGCGTCCGGCCGCTCCTTCACCCCGGCGATGTCGGCCAGCGCCGCCAGCCCGGTGTTGGTGCGCCGCGCCATCACCTTCAGCCCCTGAGCCACCAGCGCGCGGTTCAGCCCGGTCAGCGGCACCACGTCGCACACCGTGCCCAGCGCCACCAGGTCCAGCCATTCCAGCAGGTCCGGCGGGTTGCGCCCCGCGTAGAAGCCGGCCTCGCGCAGCGCGCGGTTCACCGCCACCACCGCCAGGAAGGTCACCCCCGCCGCGCACAGCGTGCGGTACGACCCGTCCTCGTCCAACCGGTTGGGATTGACCACCGCCACCGCCGGCGGCAGCCTCGGCTCGGCCGCGTGGTGGTCGAGCACGACGACGTCCAGCCCCGCCACCGCCGCCGCCTCCAGCGGCGCGAAGGAGGCGACGCCGCAGTCCACCGTGACCACCAGCCGTACCCCCTCGGCGTGCAGGCGCAGCAGCGCCGGAGCGTTCGGGCCGTAGCCCTCGGCGATGCGGTCGGGCACGTAGATGCGCGCCTCCACGCCCAGCGCGCGCAGGAAGCGCACCAGCACCGCCGCCGAGGTGGCGCCGTCCACGTCGTAGTCGCCGAACACCGCGATGCTCTCGCCCTGCATCACCGCCCGGGCGATGCGCGCCGCCGCCGCATCCATGTCCCGAAACCGCGACGGGTCGGGCATCAGCGCCTTGAGCGTCGGGTTGAGAAAGCCGTCGCAGGTCTCCTCCGTCACCCCGCGCGCCGCCAGCACGCGCCCGACGATCTCCGGCAGGCCGCGACCCTGCGCCAGCGCCCAGGCCAGCCGCTCGTCGAAGGCCCGCGCCTGCCAGCGCTTGCCCGTGATCGAGGCGCGGACGTCGAGGAAGCAGGGGGTGTCGGTCATCGCGCTATGCTGCCATGGAGGGGGGCGCAAGCCATAGCAGACGGGAGAGGTACCGGACCAGGGGGAAGGCTCGGCAAAAAATGCCGGGCGGCGGCGCAGGAGTCGTCCGCCGCCCGCGTCTAACGGGTCGTCGTCGATGGCGATGGCCCGTGTAGGATGCGGCGAACATGAGGGTTGGCGGCGGTTGGCGGTTGTGAGCAACGGCGATGACGGGGAGGAACCCAGCGACGAGGCCCTGATGGCCGAGGTCGCGGCGGGCGATCGCGCGGCCTTCGCCACCCTGACCCGGCGGCACCTGAAGCGCAGCCTGGCGCTGGCGCAGCGCGTCGTCGGCAACGCGCAGGACGCCGAGGAGGTGGTGCAGGACGCCTTCCTGGGCGTCTGGCGCCACGCGGAGGGCTGGCGCGGCGGCGAGGCGAGCTTCGGCACCTGGCTGTACCGCATCGTTGTCAACCGCAGCCTCGACTACCGCCGCCGCCGCGGCTTCGCCCCGCTGGAGGAGGCCGACGACCTGCCCGCCCCCGCGCCCGACGCCTACGCGGCGGTGGCGGAGCGGCAGCTTGCCGCCTCGGTGGACACGGCGATCTCCGCCCTGCCCGACCGGCAGCGGGCGGCGCTGAGCCTCTGCTATTATCAGGAACTGACCTGCGCCGAGGCGGCGGAGGTCATGAAGGTGTCGGTGTCGGCCATGGAAAGTCTCTTGGTGAGGGCGCGCCGCGTGCTGCGCGCCAAACTGCAACCGCTGATCGGATCGTCCGGGGAGGAGTCGTGATGAACATCGACCGGTTCCGCCATCTGGCCGAGGCCTGCGGCGCCGAGATCGAGCGCTGGCCCGCCGCCGAACGCGCCGCTGCCCGCGCCCTGCTCGCCTCCTCCGAAGAGGCGCAGCGCGCGCTCGGCCAGGCCCGCGTGCTCGACGCCTGGCTGGACCTCGCCGCCCCCGCGGTGGACGACGCCAGCGCCGCGCGCGTGCTGGCCGCCATCGAACGCCGGCTCGACCCGCCGCCGACCACCACCTGGGTCCCCGGCGCGGCCGGCAGCACGCGCAGCTCCGTCTGGTCGGCCGCCGGCTTCCTGGCGTTGATGGGGGTGTGCGGCTTCGTGCTCGGCCACCTCGAACTCGTCACCCTGTGGCGGAGCACGGCGCCCCTGGAGTCCGGCTTCACCGCCCTCGTCGCCTCGTCCTCCCCTTCCCTCGCGTGGGACCAATGACACGAACGACCCTTCGGCGCTGGATGCCGGTCGCGCTGATGCTCTCGCTGGCGGTGAACTTCTTCTTCGCCGGCCTGGCCGTCTCGCACGTCGGCCGTCCACCGCCACCGCCGCACGGCCCGCCGGGGCCCGAGGGCTTCCTGCTGCGCCTCGCCGAGACGCTGCCGTCCGAGGACGCCGCCATCCTGCATCGGGCGTTGGACGCCAACCGCGCCACCATCCGGGCCGAGCGCGACGTCCGCGATTCCTTCCCGCAGCGCCTGCGTGCCGCCCTGCTGACCGAACCGTTCGATCCCCAGGCGCTGATGGCGGTGTTCGAGACCACCGACCAGCAGGAGCGCGCGTTGCGTCAGCGCGTGCAGGCCTCGCTGGCCGAGGCCGCCGCCGCCATGTCGCCGGAGGGCCGCCGCCGCATGGCCGAGTTCCGCCCGCAGCGTCACGGTCCGCCCGGCCCGCCCCCGGGCCCCGGCTTCCGGTAAAATTTTAGATATATTTTCGAATAGGCCACGCAGGAGGCGTGAGGGCGGTGCGTATCACCGGATGAGCGCCGCCCCGGGATGGACGGCGCAACCGTCCGCGGAAATCGCAGGAGTCCGCCATGTCCATATCCGACGTATCCTCGTCCAGCGTATCGCAACTCTACCAGCAGCAGCGCCGCCCGCACGGCCCGGGCAAGGAGATCCGCGAGGGCATCGACACGCTGAAGAAGGCGCTCGAGTCCAACGACCTTGAGGCGGCGCAGAAAGCCTACGACTCGCTGTCCAAGGCGGCCGGCAAGCGCCAGGGCAGCACCAGCGGCACCAGCAGCAAGGACCCGCTGTCCACCATGCTGTCCGAGGTTGGCACGGCGCTGAAGACCGGCGACATCAGCCAGGTGCAGCAGGCCTTCGCCGCGTCCGGTCCGCCGCAGGGTGGACCCGGCGGCGCCGGCGGCCGGGGCGGCCCGCCTCCGGGACCGCCGCCGGGCGGCCAGGGCCCGTCCGACGAGGTGAAGGACGCCATGGGGCAGCTCGCCCAGTCGCTCAGCTCCGGCGACCTGTCGGGTGCGCAGTCGGCCTACGATGCCCTCAACTCACTGTTCGAGGACGACAGCGACAGCAGCTCCAGTTCGTCGTCATCGTCCTCCTCGTCCAGCACCTCGTCGGCGACGTCCACCTCGTCCACCGCCGCCGCCTCTCCAGCCGAACGCTTCAAGGAGCTGCTGGGCGACCTCGGCTCCGCGCTGCAGACCGGTCATCTGACCAGCGCGCAAAGCCTGTTCGCGGCCATGGCGCCGCGCGGATCGCAGGGCATCGACATCACGGCGTGATGCCCCGGCGACGGCGGGCCCCTCGTGTTTTGAGGCCCCGAGGGGCCCGCCGCCGTTGTCTCCCCAACCAAGCAATGCTCTACGACGATCCGGCCGTCCGCTTCGGCGAGTCCAGCGCCGCAGCGCAGCACCCTCCCGAATTCGCAATTGCGACGCATTTGCAAATAACTGTTGCCTCGGCCAGCCTCCAGCCGGTATGCGTCCGCATGTCATGCGAATGCCTATCAATCGCATGACATGCGGTTACGACACGGCGAGAGGCAGGACATGACGGGATTGATCGGCGGGATCGAGGCGTCGAACCAGGGGGCGGGCGGGCGGGCCCGGCGCGGTGGGTTGCTGCGGACGACGGCGCTGGCCGTGGTCTGTCTGTGCGGCGCGGCGGCGGTCGCGGAGGAGACGGCGCAGGCGCCGGTCGTCCTCGACCCGGTGAAGGTCGAGGACGCGACGCTGAAGGGCCGCGCGTCGGAGGGCTACGTCGCCAAGCGCACGACGACCGCGACCAAGACCGACACGCCGCTGCGCGACGTGCCGCAGTCGGTCAGCGTGGTCACCGCGCCGGCGATCAAGGATCAGGCGATGCAGGGCATTGCCGACGTGGTGCGCTACATCCCCGGCATCACCGCCGCGCAGGGCGAGGGCAACCGCGACCAGTTGGTGATCCGCGGCCAGAGCACCACCGCCGACTTCTTCACCGACGGCGTGCGCGACGACGCGCAGTACTACCGCGACCTCTACAACGTCGAACGGGTCGAGGCGCTGAAGGGCCCGAACGCCATGATCTTCGGCCGCGGCGGCGGCGGCGGCGTGATCAACCGCGTGCTGAAGGAGGCCGACGGCCGCCCCGTGCGCGAGATCGGTCTGCAGGGCGGTTCCTTCGGCAACAAGCGCGCCACCGCGGACTTCGGCCAGGCGCTGACCGAAACCTTCGCCGCGCGCATCAACGGGGTGATCGAGAAGTCCGGCACCTATCGCGACTACGGTCGCATCGACCGCTGGGGCGTCAACCCGACGGTGACCTTCACGCCGACCGACCGCACCAAGCTGAAGCTGAGCTACGAGTACGTGCACGACGAGCGCACGGCGGACCGCGGCGTGCCGTCCTTCCGCGGGGCGCCGCTGGACACCGACGTGAAGACCTTCTTCGGCAATCCGGAGCTGAGCGTCGCCGAGACCAACGTGCACACGGTGGACGCGCTGATCGAGCACGAGATCACCGACGCGGTGACCATCCGCAACCGCAGCCGCTTCGCCGATTACGACAAGTTCTACCAGAACGTCTTCCCCGGCGCCGTCAACGCGGCGGGCACCCAGGTGTCGCTGGCGGCCTACAACCACGCCATCCAGCGGCAGAACCTGTTCAATCAGACCGACCTGCTGTTCGACCTGGCCACCGGACCGGTGAAGCACAAGCTGCTGGCCGGCGTCGAGCTGGGCCGCCAGCGCACCGACCAGTTCCGCAACACCGGTTTCTTCCCCGGCAACGCCACCTCGTTCAGCACCCCGCTGCGCACGCCCACGGTGTTCGTCCCGGTGGTCTGGCGCCAGTCGGCGACCGACGCCGACAGCCGCACGGTGGCCACGGTGGCGGCGGGCTACGTCCAGGACCAGATCGAACTGACCGAGCAGATCCAGGTGATCGCCGGCCTGCGCTACGACCGCTTCAACGTGGACTACCACAACAACCGCAACGGCCAGAACCTGGAGCGCACCGACGGCCTGTGGTCGCCGCGCCTGGGCGTGGTGTTCAAGCCGATCGAGCCGGTGTCGCTGTATGCCAGCTACAGCGTGTCGTACCTGCCGGGCTCGGGCGACCAGTTCACGACGCTGACCGGCGTGACGGCAGGCCTGGAGCCGGAAAAGTTCCGCAACCTGGAGGTCGGCGGCAAGTGGGACGTGCGGCCGAACCTGTCGCTGACGGCGGCGGTGTTCCAGTTGGACCGCACCAACACCAGCGCGCCCGACCCGAACAACCCGGCGCTGACCGTGCAGACCGGCAGCCAGCGCTCGCGCGGCTTCGAGCTGGGGGTGACCGGCAACATCACCGAGGCGTGGAGCGTGATGGGCGGCTACGCCCTGCAGAAGGCGGAGATCACCAGTCGCACGGCGGGCGCCTTCGCCGGTTCCGAGGTGGCGCTGGTGCCGCGGCACACGGTGTCGCTGTGGAACAAGTACCAGTTCACGAAGATGTTCGGCGCCGGCCTCGGCGTGATCCACCAGAGCAGCGCCTACGCTGCCGCCGACAACGCGGTCAAGCTGCCCGGCTTCACGCGGTTCGACGCCGCCGCCTACGCGCAGGTGACCGAGGGGGTGAAGCTGCAGCTGAACGTGCAGAACCTGTTCGATCGCAAGTACTACGCCACGGCGCACAGCAACAACAACATCACCCCGGGCGCGCCGCGCACCTTCCTGGTGTCGCTGACGAGCAGCTTCTGACGGAGGCGCGGGGCAGGAACGGGAAGGACCGACAGAACGGTTCCAACGAACCAACACACATCCAGACTGGCTGCCCGGGCTTGTCCCGGGTATGCCGACGAGGACAGGCGCGTGCCTCCCCGTGCGTCAGCGCTCGCGCCCGACCACGCTATTGCGCCTTGCTGCTTTTGCGTTCCAAGACATATTTTCCGTTGTCATAGATTTGCATAGGCATGCGAAAAGCCGAATCGCCGGTCTTCTTCAGGACGGCGATGATGTAGCTGAAACTCGGAAAGCTTCCTTCGTTGTCGTAACTGGCTATGGCCTTGAAGTCGGTCAGGTAGAAATGAACGGTTTCGTACGCGTTGGCCGCGGCCAGACACTGAAAGAAAAGCGGGCTGTACCGGAAGAACCCATGATTGACGTCGCCGGTGCACGGAAGCGTGTGCATCATGAAGCCGCCCGGCGCCGTCAGATCGTGCATCAACCGAAAGGCGTTGTGCTGCCCGAGAAGATGCTCCGTGGTGCCATGGTTGGTCACCAGGGTGAACCGTCCCTTGAAGTCATCCGGGCACACCGCATCGTTCAGATCCCAATCCAAGGTGTCCGCACGACCGTCGAGATCGATGCAATGATACCGGAAGCCGAGAGCCTGGAACAAAGCGCGCGACGAGTCTCCATAGTTGAAGCGCCCCTCCTCGTACGGAGCGACGCCGAACGCGTCGAACAGGCCCCTGTACAGGGACTGGTCCTGGCAATGCACATCCTGCGACCCAAGTTCGATGATCGACAGATCCTGCCCGCCGAACAGTTTGCCGACGGCCATGTTGGCGATGATGCGCAGGGCCGGATTCGTCACACCCATGGATTCAGCACCGGACATTCGATGACGCGGATTGCTCCGGGGAGGCCAGATGAGGGTTTCTGACGATGTCGGCCACCCGATGCCCGGCGATCCATGACCCGAAATCCTCCCTGAGAAGCAACGGAGATCCCCCAGCGTCGTTCAACATCATCGTCTTGCTCAGGATGCCGAAGATCGATTGGCCGCGACGGTCTTCGACGAACATCTCTGCCTCTTCGCCATCGCTGCTTGCGATCTCCGCAGCAAAGACGGGGTCCTGCACGAGCCGCAGCCATTCGGCGGCGAACTCCCTCGTCTCGTCGCACACCCGCCACACCGAGGCCGTCGCCGCGATCCGGTCGCGCTCGGCGGAAGCGAAAACAAGCATCCTTGCCCCCGACGACCGCAGCGCGCCGATGGCTTCGTCCAGATCCCTGTGAAAGATTGAATCGCTGTCGCAACAGACGAGGAACTCAGCATCCGTCGTCGCCAACATGGACGCGATGATGCAGGGCTTCCACAGCCAATGCGAATTCTTCTCGACGAAATCGGTGTCCAGAGCGTCGGGGCCGAAGCACACAAGGTCCGCCCGCTCCCCCGATCCGGCAATCCAAGTCTTCGCCCAGGCGATGTGGGCCTGCTGCACCGCCTGCTGGTGCCCGTCCGTCGCCGCGTAGTTCATGACCACCACACCGCCGGGACGGGTGGCGGGAACCGCCTCGCGCGGACCGCCGGACCGCCGCCGGAGCACGCAGGTCAGCGAGTCGCCGCTGCGGTAGACGCCGCTCCGCGAGAGATCGACGAATTGGTCGAGGAACTTCATATCCTCGTCGCTCATGTACCTGGACGTCCAACCTTGCCCGGCCAGCGCCCTGCCGATCATCTGCAGCGTGCCGTTGCCGCCGCCCTCCTCCACGTCGTATCCCTCGCTGATCGAGGTGTGAAGATCCTCGACCACGAAGTATCCCCCGGGCTTGACCAGGCAGAACAGGCTCGCGAGCGTGTACTGCTGGTCGCGCATCAAATGGGATGCGTCATCGACGATGATGTCGAAAGTCCCCTGGAGAAATTTCGCACGGAATTCGTCGATGCACTCCCGCCGCGATTGATCCAGCGTGTGCAGGACGATGCGCGGATGCAGGCCGGCCGAGACCTCCCGAAGGAAGGCGTCTGCATCGGGAAAGACGTGGCCGTTCCCCTGGTGGCCGGTGAAATGATCGGCGCCGTGAACGACGGCGTGCGGGAACCAGT
The DNA here is from genome assembly GCF_050789165.1 of Azospirillum sp. Lineage (NCBI taxonomy): Bacteria > Pseudomonadati > Pseudomonadota > Alphaproteobacteria > Rhodospirillales > Azospirillaceae > Azospirillum > Azospirillum sp. The sequence continues at coordinate 37,719 of NZ_JBOZRT010000030.1, read as the reverse complement.
CCCGCCACATCTTCAGGCTTGCGCCGAAGAAGACCCCGATCTCGAGCACCTTCGTGACGCGCAGCCTGATCGGCGAAAAGACGGCCTCGTAGATGTCGCAGAAGCCATGCGGGACCTTGTCCGTTCCATATTTCCGGCCAAGGGAGGCCAGCGGTGTCGTCAGGAACGGGATGTCCTCGGCGTAGACCTCCACCTCGTCCAGATGCAGGACGGTCCGCCCCTGCAGTTGAAGGTGAACGAAGCGCGCCTTGCGCCCCGCACAGTCCACAACGAGCGGCTTGCCGTCCTCGACCCCTCCGAAGGAGGTCTCGCCAGCGTGGATCGATTCCCACGTCACGCCATCCGCGGACACCCGCACCGTCAGGCTCCTGGCGCGCTCCGCCGATGCGGTTCCGGCGATGCCGTGATTGTACACGACGACGGTCGTCAGGAAGAAAACCTGCCCGAGATCGACTTGCCACCACGGGCCGTTTTCGAGGTCCGTCTGGAAACTGAAGCCGCCCGTCTTGCGGCCGTCCACGGCGCGCGCTGCGTCGTGGGGGCCCAGGGCCGGGTTCCAGGAACTCTGGCTGGCGCGCTTATTGATGGCGACGTTTACAGGCATCGTCCTCTGCTCCTGGCAACATCCAGAATTCCTGACGGCGAGGCAAAGGGGGCGGCCTGCTTTACGGACATCCTAGCCGATCTGATGTTTGATCGATGCACCCCTCAAGGTATCGGTCTTGTCACGCCCGCCGCAAGGGTCGTTTTGACGCCATGCCGAAGCGCCCGCGCGATGCGCCGGCGACGTGGTCCGACGAGCGGGATCCAAGGGCCAAGCCCCTGGCGGAGGGGTGCAGGGGAGGCAAGCGCCTCCCCTGCTCGCGCCTTACTTGGCGACGCCCGGCTTCTGCTTGAAGTTGTGGTGCGCCTCGATGTAGCGCACGGTGCCCGACTTCGAACGCATGATCACCGAATGCGTGATCGCGCCGCCCGGGAAGCGGCGGACGCCGCGCAGCATGGCGCCGGTGGTGACGCCGGTGGCGGCGAACATCACGTTTCCGCTGGCCAGTTCGGTCAGGCTGTACTTCTTGGTCAGGTCCGTGACGCCCCAGCGGGCGGCGCGGGCCTTCTCGTCGTCGTTGCGGAACAGCAGGCGGCCCTGGAACTGGCCGCCGATGCAGCGCAGCGCGGCGGCGGCCAGAACGCCCTCCGGCGCACCGCCGGAACCGACGTACATGTCCACGCCGGCGTCCGGCTGGCTGGTGGCGATCACGCCCGACACGTCGCCGTCGGAGATCAGCATGATGCGCGCGCCCGCCTCGCGGACGCGGGCGATCAGCTCGGCGTGGCGCGGGCGGTCGAGGATGCAGACCACCAGTTCCTCGACCTCGGTGCCCTTGGCCCGGGCCAGCGCCTTGAGGTTGTTGGCCGGCGTCTCGTCCAGGTCGACCAGCCCCTCGGGCAGGCCGGCGCCGATGGCGATCTTGTCCATGTAGACGTCGGGGGCGTTGAGGAAGCCGCCCTCGTCGGCCATCGCCACCACGGCCAGCGCGTTCGGGCCGCCCTTGGCGGTGATGGTGGTGCCCTCCAGCGGGTCGAGCGCGATGTCGACCTTCGGGCCGCGGCCCTGGCCGGCGCCGACCTTCTCGCCGATGTAGAGCATCGGCGCCTCGTCGCGCTCGCCCTCGCCGATCACGACGGTGCCGTCGATGTAGAGGGTGTTGAGCGCCTGGCGCATGGCGTCGACGGCGGCCTGGTCGGCGAGCTTCTCGTCGCCGCGGCCCATCAGCAGCGACGCGGACAGCGCCGCCGCCTCGGTGACGCGCACGGCCTCGAGCGCCAGGTTCCGGTCCATGCCGGACAGGTCGACAGTTTGTGGCATGTTGGTCGTTCTCCCGAACTCTCGGTCTTGTTGTGTCGTGTTCTTAGAACTGCTCGATGCGGATCATGCGCGGCGGCTCCAGCACGGCCGCCTGCGCCGCGATCTGCGCCAGGGCCTTCTGCATGGACGCCTCGTTGGTGTCGTGGGTGGTGAGCACCACCGGCACCGCCTCGCCGGGCGACCGGCCGCGCTGCAGGAAGCTCTCCATCGACACGTTGTTGTCCCGCAGCACCGCGGCCACTTCCGCTATCACGCCGGGGCGGTCGACGACCATGAGGCGGACGTAGTACGCCCCCTGCCGGCCCTCCATCGGCGAGGGGTCGAGCGCCGCCAGCTGCGACGCCGGCACCCCGAAGGTCGGCGTGCTGCGCCCGCGCGCCACGTCCACCAGGTCGGCCACCACGGCCGACGCGGTCGGGCCGGCGCCGGCGCCGCGGCCGACCAGCCAGACGCGGTCGACGAAGTCGCCCTGCGCCACCACGGCGTTGAACACGCCGTCCACCGCGGCGATGGGGGCGTCCTTCGGCACCATGCAGGGGTGCACGCGCTGTTCCACGCCGTTGCGGGTCAGCCGGGCGATGCCCAGCAGCTTGATGCGGTAGCCCAGCTCCTCGGCGTACTTCAGGTCGACCGCGGAGACGTGGCGGATGCCCTCAATGTAGACGTTCTGGAAGTCCACCGGCACGCCGAACGCCACCGAGGTGAGGATCGCCAGCTTGTGCGCCGCGTCGATGCCGTCGATGTCGAAGCTCGGGTCCGCCTCGGCGTAACCCAGCGCCTGCGCCTCGGCCAGCACGTCGGCGAACTCGCGGCCCGTGGTCCGCATCTCGGTGAGGATGTAGTTGCAGGTGCCGTTGAGGATGCCGTGCACCTCGGTCACCCGGTTGGCGGCGAGGCCCTCGCGCAGCGCCTTGATCACCGGGATGCCGCCGGCCACCGACGCCTCGAACGCCAGCGTCAGCCCGCGCCCCTCGGCCATGTGGGCCAGGGCCGGGCCGTGGTTGGCGAGCAGCGCCTTGTTGGCGGTCACCACAGAACGCCCCTGCTCCAGCGCCGTCTCGACGGTGGCCTTGGCCGGCCCGTCGGAGCCGCCGATCAGCTCGACCACCACGTCCACGTCGGGCGCCGCCGCCATGGCGACCGGGTCCTCGAACCAGCGGACGTGGGAGAGGCCGACGCCGCGGTCCTTCGAGCGGTCACGGGCGCTGACCGCCGTCACCTGGATGCGGCGGCCGCAGCGCTGCTCGATCAGCGCGCCGTGCTCGGCCAGCACCTTGAGCACACCGGCGCCGACCGTACCCAGGCCGGCGACCGCGATCTTGAGGGGAGCCGTCACGGGAGACCTGCCTCTTTGTAAAGCTGCTTGCGCACCTCGGGATCCTCGCTCGCAGCGCCGCCGGCGGCGTTGGAGCGGAAGAACTCCTTGATGTTGCGGGTGGCCTGGCGGATGCGGTGGACGTTCTCCACGAGGCCGAGGCGGACGTGCCCATCGCCGTACTCGCCGAAGCCGATGCCCGGCGACACCGCCACCTTGGCCTCCTGCATCAGCAGCTTGGAGAACTCCAGCGAGCCGAGGTGGGCGAACTGCGGCGGGATCGGCGCCCAGGCGAACATGGAGGCGGCCGGGCTCGGCACCTGCCAGCCGGCCTGCGCCAGCCCCTCGATCAGCACGTCGCGGCGCTGCTTGTACATCTGGCGGATCTGCTCGACGCAGTCCTGCGGGCCGTTCAGCGCGTGCGCCGCGGCCACCTGGATCGGCGTGAAGGCGCCGTAGTCGAGGTACGACTTGATGCGCGCCAGCGCGGCCACGAGCTTCTTGTTGCCCGACGCGAAGCCGATGCGCCAGCCGGCCATGCTGTAGGTCTTGGACATCGAGGTGAACTCGATGGCCACCTCGCGCGCCTCCGGGATCTCCAGGATCGACGGCGGCGGATCGCCCTCGAAATAGATCTCCGAGTAGGCGAGGTCGGACAGGATATAGATCTGGTGCTTGCGGCAGAACTCGACGATCGGCCGGTAGAAGTCCAGCCCAACCACCTGCGCCGTCGGGTTCGACGGGTAGTTCAGCACCAGCGCCAGCGGCTTCGGCACGGAATGCCGCGTCGCGCGCTCCAGCTGGTTCATGAAGGCGTCGAGGTCCGGCGACTTGCCACCCTCGGTGCCCACCGGCAGGTGGCGGATCGAGGCGCCGGCCAGCACGAAGCCGAAGGGGTGGATCGGGTAGCTGGGGTTCGGCACCAGGATGGTGTCGCCGGGGCTGGTGATGGCGTTGGCGAGGTTCGCCAGGCCTTCCTTGGACCCGATGGTGACGATGGTCTCGGTCTCGGGGTCGAGGTCGACGTTGAAGCGCCGCTTGTAATAGGCGGCGTGCGCCCGGCGCAGGCCGGGGATGCCGCGGGAGTTGGAGTAGCGGTGCGTCTTCGGGTTCTGGACGGTCTCGACCAGCTTGTCGACGATGTGCTGCGGGGTGGGCTGGTCGGGGTTGCCCATGCCGAGGTCGATGATGTCCTCGCCGGCGGCGCGGGCGCGCGCCTTCATGGCGTTGACTTCCGCGAAGACGTAGGGCGGCAGGCGCTTGATGCGGTGGAACTCTGACGAATCGCTGCTCATGGACGCTCCGAGACCTTCGCCGGCCGCGGGCTGGACCAGGAAAAGGCGAGCGGACCGGGACCACCTATCTACCGTCCCGCCCACGGATTAGCGAGGCAAATTTCGCGCAGCCGCGTTGTGGAGGTTGCGTTTGCACAAGGGATGCGAGGGGCGCGCCCCCTCGCGCTCCTCGCCAAAGGCCGGGGGCCTTTGAGAACCGACTCCCGGCCTCAGCCCTTCGGCTTCGGCGGGACCGGCACCGGTTTGTACTTCTCTTCCAGCTCCTTCGCGGCGGCGCGCGCCTGGGCGCGCTCCTGCTCCAGCGCGGTCATGTCCTTCTGCCGCTGCTCGAGGCTCGGCACGTCGGTCGGGCGCGGCGGCACCGTGGCCAGGTTCGGGAACGTCTTGTTCTCGCCGCTCATGCCGCGGATCGGGGTCGGCGCGTCGGGCGGCGGGCCGCCGCCGAACACCGATCCGACCAGACCGGTGTCCAGCACCCGGTCGCCGCACCCGCCCAGCGCCAGCAGGGCCGCAAGGCCGCCGATCGCCATGAACCCCTTGCCCGCCCTGCTCTTCGCCATTCCGTTCACTCCACGAACCTGTCCTTTGGATCAGCCTTGTCTTCGGCCGAAAGACGTAAAATCTTCATCCTCCGGGTGTATGAGTGCAGGATGCATCCTTCGCAGATGCAGCAACCCCACACGATCCCCGTTTCAAATTCCGTACGGCACTGTATAACCCTCTGAACAGCGTCCCTGAAGCCGAAACGATACGATAAGGACTGCGCCATGGCCGAAAACCAGGCCCCGGATGTGAAGCTCCCCGATCCCGTCGAGCTGTCGCGGGCGATGACCCGCATCGCCGAGCAGAGCCAGAAGCTGGTCACCGATTTCCTGGCCCGCCAGACCGCCGACGGCGGCGCCGGCGGCGTCGCCAATCCGGATCCGATGGGCGTCGGCAGCGCCTTCCTGGAGATGACCAAGCGCATGATGGCCGACCCGGCCAAGCTGATGAAGGCGCAGATGACCCTGTGGCAGGACTACCTGACCCTGTGGCAGCGCACCACGCAGCGCCTGCTGGGCCAGGAAGCCGAGCCGGTCATCACCCCGGCCAAGGACGACCGTCGTTTCAAGGACTCGGCCTGGGACGAGAACACTCTGTTCGACTTCATCAAGCAGAGCTACCTGCTCAGCGCCCGGTGGATGCAGTCGACGGTCAACGACGTCCAGGGCCTGGACGACCACACCGCCAAGAAGGTGGACTTCTACACCCGCCAGTTCGTCGATGCGATGGCGCCCTCCAACTTCGTCATGACGAACCCGGAGGTGCTGCGCACCACCGTGGAGACCGGCGGCGAGAACCTGGTCAAGGGCCTGGAGCACCTGCTGAAGGACCTGGAGCGCGGCAAGGGTGAGCTGCGCATCTCCATGACCGACTACGACGCCTTCCAGGTCGGCAAGAACATCGCCTCGACTCCGGGCAAGGTGGTCTTCCAGACCGACCTGATGCAGTTGGTCCAGTACACGCCGACGACGCCGGACGTCGCCAAGCGCCCGCTGATGATCGTGCCGCCCTGGATCAACAAGTTCTACATCCTCGACCTGCGCGAGAAGAACAGCTTCGTGAAGTGGGCGGTGGACCAGGGCCACACCGTCTTCGTGCTGTCCTGGGTCAACCCGGACGAGAAGCTGGCGCAGAAGTCCTTTGAAGACTACATGACCGAGGGCGTGCTGGCCGCGCTCGACGCCATCGAGAAGCAGACCGGCGAGAAGGACGTCAACGCCGTCGGCTACTGCCTGGGCGGCACCCTGCTCGGCTCGACCCTCGCCTACATGGCGGCCAAGAAGGACGACCGCATCAAGTCGGCGACCTTCTTCACCACCATGCTGGACTTCGCCGAGGCCGGCGAGCTCTCCGTCTTCATCGACGAGGAGCAGCTGAACTTCATCGAAGGCCAGATGGCCGAGAAGGGCTACCTGGATGGCGCCAAGATGGCGACCACCTTCAACATGCTGCGCGCCAACGACCTGATCTGGTCGTTCGTGGTGAACAACTACCTGCTCGGCAAGGACCCGTTCCCGTTCGACCTGCTGTACTGGAACAGCGACTCGACGCGCATGCCGGCGGCGATGCACAGCTTCTACCTGCGCTCGATGTACCAGAAGAACCTGCTGTGCCAGCCGGGCGGCGTGACGCTGAAGGGCGAGAAGATCGACCTGCGCAAGGTCAAGACTCCGGCCTTCTTCCTCTCCACCCGCGAGGACCACATCGCGCCGTGGAAGTCGACCTACCAGGGCACGCAGCTGTTCACCGGCCCGATCAAGTTCGTGCTGGCGGCGTCGGGCCACATCGCCGGCGTCGTCAACCCGCCGGCGGCCGAAAAGTACTGCTACTGGACGAACGAGAAGCTGCCGAAGGATTCCGAGGCCTGGCTGAAGGATTCCAAGCAGAACCCCGGCTCCTGGTGGCCGGCCTGGCAGGAGTGGGTGTCCGGCTTCGCCAACGGCAAGGTCCCGGCCCGCGACCCCGCCAAGGGCAAGCTGAAGGTCCTGGACGAGGCGCCGGGGTCGTACGTGAAGACCAAGGTGTCGTAAGCACTTTCGTGGCCGTCATGCCCGGGACAAGCCCGGGCATGACGATCAAAGAGAAGGCGCCCAAAACAAAAGGCCCCGGGAAACTCCCGGGGCCTTTGTCTTTGCGGCGGACCGCAGGTGCCTTACGACGTCGGGGAGACGGTCGGCAGGACCTGGGCGCGGCGGTTCGACGGCTCGCGGACGTTGTCGCCGGTCTTGACCAGCAGCTCGGTCTCGCCCTTGCCCTCGGTGGTGATGGCGTTCGCCGGGATGCCCTTGGCGACCAGCGCGCGCTTCACCGACTCGGCGCGACGCACCGAGAGCTTCTGGTTGTAGCTCGGCTTGCCCGAGGTGTCGGTGTGGCCGACGACGCGGACGCGGACGGCCTGGCCCTTGGCGGCGGTGACCATGTCGCTCAGGACGCGGTCGGCGGCCGGGGTGATGTTCGACTTATCCCAGTCGAAGAACACCAGGTACTCGCGCTGCAGACCGCCGACCGGGGTGGCCGTGGTCGTGGCGGTCGTCGGGGCGCACTTGTAGCTGTCCTGGTGGATGACGTAGCCGCCGTCCGCCGTGCGGGCCGCGACATTGCCCCAGCCGATCACCGGGTTGCACCACTCCTGACCAGCAGCCGACTGGGCCAGGGCCGGGGAGGCCATCAGGCCACCGGCGACGATCATGGCCGGCACCGCGGCCAGACCCATAGAAAACTTCATCATTGCTCCCCTCACTCTCTCGTTTCGAGAACGCATCCCGTGGTGGTGCATACCGTCCGGAATTCCGCCCGGTACACCGAAGTGAAAACCAGTGCGCCTGGGCGGCGCTTCCCAAACACAGTAATGGAACAGGACGTTCCGTCCTATTCCGCCGGAAGCCCTAGCCGCCGCCGTTCAACACCGCGGAATGGCTGAGACACCGGCGCCACACTACACCGAACGGCAAGGGCCAAGCCAGTCTCAACCGTCTCGGTACTCTTTCGCAAGCTCAGAGTATTGCATCGCGGACACAGGGAAGTAGGCCAGCTCCGCCTCGGACAGCTCCCGCACCGGTCTGGCGGGCGCTCCGACCCACAGCCAGCCGCTTTTCACGCGCTTTCCGGGGGTTACCAGGGCCCCCGCAGCCACCATGGCGCGCGACTCGACGTGGGCTCCGTCCATCACGCAGGCCTTCATGCCGACAAAGCAGCCACTCTCCAGAGTGCAGGCATGCAACAGTGCCATGTGCCCGACCGTGACATCGTCGCCGATGTAGGTCCCCTGCCCGCGGCGGGCGACGTGGATGATCGTGCCGTCCTGGAGGTTGGTGCGCGCGCCGATTCGGATCTCGTTGACGTCGCCGCGCAGGACGCAGCCGTACCAGATTCCGCTCTCCGGCCCGATCACCACGTCGCCGGTGACGACCGCCGTTTCGGCCACGAAGGCCGTCGGGTCGATCGCCGGCTTGACGCCGCGATAGGGCCGGATGAGCGCGGGCATGCGGGTCGGCTCCTTACGGGAACATCGGCGCCTGGTCGATGCCGGTGGTCTCGCCCAGCCCCAGCATGACGTTCATGTTCTGGATCGCCTGGCCGGATGCCCCCTTCACCAGGTTGTCGATGACCGACACGATGATCGCGCCGCGCGGCGTGCGGTCGGCGAAGACGCCGATCAGCGCGTGGTTCGAGCCGCGCACGTGCCGCGTCGCCGGCGCGATGCCCGGCGCGGTCACGCCGACGAAGGCCTCGCTTTCGTACTTCGCCTTGAGAGTCTCGCGCAGGTCGTCGGCGCTGACGCCGTCGGCCATGCGGACGTAGATCGTGCTCATCATGCCGCGGTTCATCGGCACGAGGTGCGGCGTGAACGACACGGTGACCGGCCGGCCGGCGGCGAGGCGCAGCTCCTGCTCGATCTCCGGCATGTGCCGGTGGTGGCCGACGCCGTAGGCGTTGAAGCCCTCGGACACCTCGGTGAACAGGTTCTGCTGCTTGGCGTCGCGGCCGGCGCCGGAGACGCCGGACTTGGCGTCGATGACGATCCCGCCCGGCTCGATCATCTCCTCCAGCAGCAGCGGCGCCAGCGGCAGCAGCGAGCAGGTCGGGTAGCAGCCGGGGTTGGCGACGACGCGCGCCTTGCGCACACCCTGCCGGTTCAGTTCGGTCAGGCCGTAGGCGACCTCCTTCTGCAGCTCGACCGCCCGGTGCTCGTGGCCGTACCACTCGGCGTAGCTGTGCGGGTCGCTCAGGCGGAAGTCGGCGGACAGGTCCACCACCTTGATGCCGTTGGGGATGCCGGCGACGATCTCCTGCGTGGTGCCGTGCGGCAGGGCGCAGAACACGACGTCGAGCTGGTCCCAGTTGACCGCCTCGATCTTCACGAGGTCGGGCAGCTTGTAGTGCTGGAGGTGCGGGAACACCTCGGCCATCGGCTTGCCGGCCTGCCGTTCGGCGGTCAGGGCGCGGATCTCCGCCGCCGGATGGCGCAGCAGCATGCGCACGAGGTCCGCGCCGGTGTAGCCGCTGGCGCCGAGGATACCGATCCGGACGGGGGTGACGTTGGTGGCCATGGTGGTTCCCTGCTGTGAAGGAGGAGCACAAACAGAAAGGGGGCGTCCCGCAGGACGCCCCCTTCTGTACCATAAACGCGGGGTCGCGGGCTTAGCGCTTCGAGAACTGGAAGCTGCGGCGCGCCTTCGCGCGGCCGTACTTCTTGCGCTCGACGACGCGGGCGTCGCGGGTCAGGAAGCCGGCGGCCTTCAGCGGCGGGCGCAGGGCCGGCTCGAAGTAGGTCAGCGCCTTCGAGATGCCGTGGCGCACCGCGCCGGCCTGGCCGGACAGGCCGCCGCCGGTCACGGTGACCAGCACGTCGAACTGGCCGGCACGGTCGGTCACGCCGAACGGCTGGGCGATCATCATGCGCAGCACCGGGCGGGCGAAGTAGACCTCCTGGTCGCGGCCGTTCACGGTGATCTTGCCGGAGCCCGGCTTGATCCACACGCGGGCGACGGCGTCCTTGCGCTTGCCGGTGGCGTAGGCGCGACCGAACTGGTCGAGCTTCGGCTGCGCGATCTCGGCGGAGGCGCCGGCCGGGGCGGCGGCGCCCGAGCCCTGCAGATCCTTCAGGCTGGAGAGGGTGGTGGTGACCTGAGCCATAGGATTACGCGCTCCGCTTATTCTTCGGGTTCAGGGCGCCGACGTCCAGCACGGCCGGCTGCTGCGCCTCGTGCGGGTGAACCGCACCCTTGTAGACCTTGAGATGGGACATCTGCTTGCGGCCGAGCGGCCCGCGCGGGATCATGCGCTCCACGGCCTTCTCGATGACCCGCTCCGGGTACTTGCCATCGAGGATCTGGCCCTTGGAACGGCCCTTGATGCCGCCCGGATAGCCGGTGTGCCAGTAGAAGATGTCGTCCTTGCGCTTGTTGCCGGTCAGCTTCACCTTCTCGGCGTTGATGACCACGATGTGGTCGCCACCGTCCATGTGAGGGGTGTAGGTCGGCTTGTGCTTGCCGCGCAGCATGTTCGCCAGGATGCTGGCGAGCCGGCCGAGCACCAGCCCGTCGGCGTCGACGACGTACCACTTCTTCTCGATGGTCGCCGGCGTCAGATTGAAGGTCTTCATCGCCACACTCGTTGAGTGAATCGTGGATCGGCAGGCCGCCGAATCCCGCGGCGCCGAAGCGGCCGGTTTTGTACGGGTTTCGCACCCGCGCGTCAATGCAAAAAAGATCAGCCAAAATCAATGGCTTGACATCGCGGTAATTACATACCGCAGCCGAAAAGCCGTTGATATCGCTGTGTTTTTCCGCACTACGCGTCGTCTCGGTACCCGGATACCGTGAGCGCCACCGGATCGTGCGGCGGGATGGAATAGGTGCCGGTGGCGTGCGCCACGGGCTCCTCCGAACCGTCGTCGGAGAACAGCAGCACCTCGCCGTAGGCCAGCCGCTTGCCGAGCTTCAGCAGGCGCCCCTCGGCGATCATGCCGACGGGCGGCGGGCGCTTGAGGAAGTTGATGGTCATGCTGGTGGTCACCGCCAGTTCGACCCGGCCGATGGCGCTGAGCACCGCGGCGTACAACGCCACGTCGGCCAGCCCGAACATCGCCGGCCCCATCACGGTGCCGCCGGGGCGGACGAAGTCGGTCTTGTAGGGCATGCGCATGCGCACGCGGCCGGCGACCAGATCGTCGATGCTGATTCCGAAGTTGCCGACCAGCGGCACGCCTTCGCGGATCAGCTCCTCCAGTTCGGGAATCGGGATGGCGGTGGGGGCGGGCTTGGTCATGCGGGGCTCTCGGTCGGCGGGGCGGGTCACGCCACCGGCAACGGCAGGGCCTGCGGCTCCTCCCGATGCTCGCAGCGTGCGGCGGGAAAGGAGAGCGTGACCGCGGTGCCTTTGTAAAGCTCGCTGTGCAGACTGATGGTGCCGCCATGCGCCTCGATCAGCGCCTTGGTGATGCTGAGGCCCAGCCCCACCCCGCCGGCCGGCCGCGTGTGCGCGGTGCCGGCCTGGCCGAACGGTTCCCACACCTTGCCGAGGTCGTCCGGCGCGATGCCGGTGCCGGTGTCGCGCACCGACAGGTCGACGCCGCCGTCCGGGCGCCCGGCCGCGGCGATGGTCACGGTGCCGCCGCGCCGGGTGAATTTCAGGCTGTTGAAGGCGAGGTTCACCAGCATCTGGATCACGCGGCGCGCATCGCAGCGCAGCCACGGCAACGGGCACGGCACGTCGAAATCCAGCGTCACCCCCGCCTCGGCCGCGCGGTTGGTGAGGATCTGCGCGCTTCGGCTGACCAGTTCGCCGACCGGCAGCACCTCCTCGCTCAGCTCCAGCACGCCCAGCTCGATTCGCGACACCTCCAGGATGTCGTCGATGATGCCCAGCAGATGGCGCCCGGACAGGTGGATGGCGTCCACGTAGCCCTTGTAGCGCTCGCTGCCCACCGGGCCGAACAGCTCGGTCTGCATCACCTCGGAATAGCCGAGGATGGCGTTGAGCGGGGTGCGCAGCTCGTGGCTCATCACCGCCAGGAAGTTGGTCTTGGAGCGGTTGGCCGCCTCCGCCTCGCGCTTGGCGGCGAGCAGCGCCGCCTCGGTGTCCTTGAGGTGGGTGATGTCGCGCCCCTCGGGCAGCAGGTAGATGACCGCGCCCTCCTCGTCGTAGATCGGCCGCAGCGAGAAATCGACGTGCATCACCGCGCCGTCCGGCCCCATGTGCGTCGTCTCGAAGCGCAGGAAGGCCCCGCCGGCGGCGCGGGCGACGGCGGCCTTCAGCCGCTCCTGGTCGGCCGGCGAATGCGCCCACCAGGGCGTGTCCCAGAAGTGCCTGCCACGCACCTGGGCCTCGCTGACGCCCATGAAGCCCAGCGCGGTCTCGTTCGCCTCGATCATCCGGCCGTCGGTCTCCAGCAGGCCGATGAACTCGAAGGTGTGGTCGAAGATGGCGCGGAAGCGGCGCTCGCGCTCGCGCAGCGCCATGCTGGCGGCGCGCTGCGCGGTGATGTCGAGCAGCACCGCCTCCATCCGTCCCGGGCCGGAGCGCCAGCCGCTGACCGACACCCAGCGCGTCTCGCCGTCGTCGTTGACGATGCGCACCGGCATCTGCCACGGCGCGCCGACCTGCGGGCAGGCGTCTACCCACGCGGTGAACGCGCCGCGGTCGTCCGGATGGACGATGTCGAGGAAGCCGCCGGTGTCCGCCATCAGCCGGGCACCGGCGATGCGCAGGCGGCGGCCGGCGTTGTCGGTGATGAACTCCACCGGCAGGTGCCCCCCGGTCCGCCACACCACGCCCACCACCGGGCTGCGGTTGATCATGGCGGCAAGGCGGACGCGCTCCTCCTCGGCCAGCCGGCGCAGCGTGGTGTCGCGGCCCACCGTCTGCACCGCGCTCAGCCGCCCCCCGGCGTCGAACACCGCGAGGCGGCGCCAGGTGATCCAGCGCGTGCTGCCGTCGGGGTTCTGCCAGGGCTCCTCGCTGCTCTCCGGGGCGCAGCCGGGCGCCGCCTCGGCGATGAACCGCTCGGTCGCCGCGACGGTGGCCGGCGGCAGGTGGTCGCGCAGCGTGCCGGCGACAAACTCCCGCGGCGTGGTGCCGCACAGCGCCGCCAGTTCGCGGTTGACCACGGTGACCGTCAGGTCGGGCTGGAAACGGCAGACCAGCTCCGTCTGATCGTCGACGGTGGTGCGGAACTTGTCGCGGCTGGAGAAGATCTGGCAGACGAAGCACTTGTCCTCGGTCACGTCGGACAGCGTGACCAGCCGCGACCCGTCCGGCAGCGTCCGTGCGGCGAAGGTGACGTCGCGGCACTCCCCGTCGCCGCGCACCAGGAAGGCGGTGCCGCGGTCCGCGCCGAACGCCGGCGCGCCCTCGATCCCATGCAGCGGGGTCAGCTGGTCGAACGGCAGCCCGGCCAGCGCATCGGCCGCGTCTTGGCCGATCAGCGCGGCGAAGGCCGCGTTGGCCACGACGATGCGCTCGTCCGCCCCGACGATGCAGGTGGCGGTGGGGCTGTCCATGAAGATGGCGCGCCAGTCGATGGCCCCCGGCACGGTGTCCTTCACCTGCACGACCGGTCCCCGGACGGTGGATGCTCAAAAGTATGAGCATCATGGCCGAAAGGGCGGGGGCGAGTCACGGAATTCCCCAACCGGGCTACCATCGCCATTTCAACATAAATATATGCGTAAATATCGGGCGGATTTCACAATTTTCCCGTTGAATTCGCCATCCTCCTGCGCTCTCATGGCAGCCACCGCAACGCGCCCGTTCCGTTGCGCCGTGGCGGCGGGTAAGCTCCGCCACCGGCTCAAGACGGAAAACGGGAGGAATCCAAGCCATGAGCGCCGCCATCACCGCCGAAGCCGCCGACGCGCCCCTGCTCCTGCGCCATGACCAGGGCGGCGTGACGACGCTGACGCTGAACCGCCCGGCCGCGCGCAACGCACTGTCCGTCGGCCTGATGACCGAGCTGCAGGCCGCGCTGGACGCCATCGACGCCGATCCGTCGGTCACGGTGGTGGTGCTGGCCGGCGCCGGCCCGGCCTTCTGCGCCGGCCACGACCTGAAGGAGATTCGCGCCGACCCGCGGCGCGAGGCGTACGAGGCGCTGTTCACCCAGTGCTCCCGGCTGATGATGACCATCACGCGGATCCGCCAGCCGGTGATCGCCCGCGTGCACGGCATCGCCACCGCGGCCGGCTGCCAGCTGGTGGCCAGCTGCGACCTCGCCTACGCCGCGGACACCGCGCGCTTCGCCACGCCGGGGGTGAACATCGGGCTGTTCTGCTCGACCCCGATGGTGGCGCTGTCCCGCGCGGTGGGGCGCAAGGCGGCCATGGAGATGCTGCTGCTCGGCGACCTGATCGCCGCGGAGGAGGCGGAGCGCATCGGCCTCGTGAACAAGATCGTCCCGGCCGAATACCTGGACGCCGCCATCCAGACGGTGGCCGCGAAGATCGCGTCGAAGTCGCCGCTGACGCTGTCCATCGGCAAGGAGGCGTTCTACCGCCAGCTCGAACTGCCGACCGAACAGGCCTATGCCTACGCGGCCGAGGTGATGACCCGCAACATGCTGGCGCAGGACGCCGCCGAGGGCATCGACGCCTTCCTGGGCAAGCGCGAGCCGGTGTGGTGCGGCCGATGAGCGAGGTCCTGAGCCACCACGATTCGTACACCGACGAGTTCCTGCGCGGCGTGCTGCAGGACGTGCGCTCGGTGGCCATCGTCGGCTTCTCGGCCAGCCCGGTGAAGGCCAGCTACTTCGTTGCCAAGTACCTGCGCGACAAGGGCTACACGGTGTACCCGGTCAACCCCGGCATCGCCGGACAGGAGGTTCTGGGGCTGACCGTCCACGCCAGCCTGAAGGACCTGCCGCACCCGCCCGACATGGTGGACGTGTTCCGCAATGCCCAGGCCGCGGCCGGCGTCACCGACGAGGCGATCACCGCGGGCGCCAAGGTGGTGTGGATGCAGCTCGGCGTGCGCAACGACGAGGCGGCGGCGCGGGCCGAGGCGGCCGGGCTGACGGTGGTCATGAACCGCTGCCCGAAGATCGAATACCAGCGCCTGTTCGGCGAGATCGGCCGGATCGGCGTCAACTCCGACGTCCTCGTGACCAAGAAGCAGAAGCTCACCAGGACATTCAAGAAACTGATGTAGCCGCCCCTTCCGCCCTCCCGTCATGGCCGGGCTCGTCCCGGCCATCCACGCCACCACGGCTTCCCCAGAAGTCCAGGCACGTGGATGCCCGGGACAAGCCCGGGCATGACGACATGGGACGGAAACGGCGGCCAGGACCGACAACAAGCAACCAGGGGAAGCACAGGACATGAGCGAGCAGAAGACCTTCGGCTTCGAGACCCGCGCCATCCACGCGGGCGCCGCGCCCGACCCGGCGACCGGAGCCCGGCAGACGCCGATCTACCAGACCACCGCCTTCGTCTTCGACGACATCGACGACGCGGCGTCGCTGTTCAACCTGCAGAAGCTCGGCTTCATCTACTCGCGCCTGACCAACCCCACCGTCGCGGTGCTGGAGGAGCGGCTGGCCAACCTGGAGGGCGGCGTCGGCGCCACCTGCACCTCGTCCGGCCACTCGGCGCAGATGATGGCGCTGTTCCCGCTGCTGTCGCCGGGCGACGAGTTCATCGCCTCCACCAAGCTGTACGGCGGCTCGCTCAACCAGTTCGCCAACAGCTTCCCGCGCGCCTTCGGCTGGAAGGCCGTCTTCGTCGACACCGACGACCACGAGGCGGTGCGCAAGGCGATCACGCCGAAGACCAAGGCGATCTTCGTCGAGAGCCTCGCCAACCCCGGCGGCGTGGTGACCGACCTGGAGGCGCTGGCGAGGATCGCTGACGACGCGCAGATCCCGCTGGTGGTCGACAACACGCTGGCCACGCCCTACCTGTGCCGCCCGATCGAGTACGGCGCGACGCTAGTCATCCACTCCACCACCAAGTTCCTGTCGGGCAACGGCACCTCGCTGGGCGGCGTCATCATCGATTCGGGCAAGTTCGACTGGAGCAAGGGCGGCAAGTACCCGGCGCTGACCGAGCCGGAGCCCGGCTACCACGGCCTGAAGTTCCACGAGACCTTCGGCCACCTCGCCTACACCATCCACGGCCACGCGGTCGGCCTGCGCGACCTCGGGCCGGCGCAGGCGCCGATGAACGCCTTCCTGACGCTGAACGGCATCGAGACGCTGGCCCTGCGCATGGAGCGGCACGCCGCCAACGCGCTGAAGGTGGCGCAGTTCCTGGAGACGCACCCGGCGGTCGCCTGGGTCAGCTACGCCGGCCTGGAGTCGTCCAAGTACCACCAGCTGGCGAAGAAATACCTGCCGCGCGGCGCCGGCTCGGTCTTCACCTTCGGCGTCAAGGGCGGCTACGCGGCCGGCGTGAAGGTGGTGGAGACCGTGCAGCTGTTCAGCCACGTCGCCAATCTGGGCGACAGCCGCTCGCTGATCATCCACCCGGCCTCCACCACGCACCGCCAGCTGTCCGAGGAGGGCCTCGCCAAGGCCGGCGCCGGCCAGGACGTGGTGCGCCTGTCCATCGGCATCGAGAGCGCCGACGACATCATCGCCGACCTCGATCAGGCGCTGAAGGCGGCCGTGGCGTGAGGCATACGGTCCCTTCCCCGGTTCCGCCGGGGGAGGGGCCGGCGCCCGGCGCGATTCGGCAACCCCAGGGAGCGCTGGCGGCGATCGCGCCTCCGGCTCGGAGCGTTCACTCCGCCGGGGCCGGCACCGGCGGCGCCGCGGGCTCGTCCTTACGGTCCGTCGGCAGCAGCAGAGCCGCCAGGAAGGCCAGCAGCGCCAGGGCGGTCAGCGTCAGGTACAGCGCCTGGAACTCGCCGAAGCGCTCGTAGAACGCCGCCACCATCTGCACCGCCACCGGGCCGGCGCCGAAGGACAGGATGAACTTGGCGCCGAACGCGAGGCCGCGGTGCTTGTCCGGCGTGTAGCGGGCGAGCAGCAGGTTCTCCGCCGGGATCTGCACCTGCGAGGCCATCACCACCGCCCCCGCCGCGACCACCAGCGGCAGCCCGCCGAGCACCGCCATGCAGGCCATCATCGGCACCTGCAGGATCAGGCAGAGGGCGTAGATCAGCTTCAGCGGGTACTTGTCGGCGAGGTGCCCGCCGATCAGCTGCGGCACCGCCGCCAGAAGATAGACCAGGGTGACCAGCCCGCCGACACCCAGCGTGCTGCCGCCCAGCATCGCGCCCAGCCGCGTCTCGAACAGCTTGGGCAGCACCACCTGCATGCCGTTGAACATCAGCCCGGCGCAGATCATGGTGACCGACAGCACGAAGAAGGCGCGCATCGCGTCGCCGCGCGACGGCTTGGCCTGCGGCTTCAGGTCCCCCTTGCGGTCCTGCACCAGGCCGAGCCCGATCAACGCCGCCAGCGCCACACCAAACAGCACGCACACCACGCCGGGGATCAGGAAGGCCGAACGCCAGCCCCACAGCTCGGTCAGGCCGCCGGCCACCACCGCGGCGACGGCGATGCCGATGGTGCCGAACAGGCCGAGATAGCCCAGCGCCTTGCCGCGGTTGACGGCGTTCTTGACCATCCACGCCATGCCCACGGGATGGTAGATCGAGGCGCCGAGGCCGAGCACCGCCAGCGCCGCCGTCATCTGCGCCGGCGTCTCGGCCAGCCCGCTGGCGACGGACCCGGCGCCGGTGATCAGGAAGAAGACGGCCATCATCCGCGACTCGCTCCAGCGGTCGCCCAGCCAGCCGGCCAGCGGCGCGCCCAGCCCGATCAGCAGGGCGCCCAGCGTCCACAGCCGGATCAGGTCGTCGTAGGGCAGGCTCCACTCCCGCTCCAGCGCCAGCACCACGGTGAGGTACAGCGCGGCCACGATGTGCATCATCGTGTGGCCGATCCAGGAGAAGCCGACGGACAGGCGGGCGGACAGGTCGGTCATAAACATCTCCGGGTGCGGATGAATCCGGACAAAAAGTCGCACGCGTCCAGGGCACCGGCAACCGCGCCCGCCGCATGGCGGTCATGCAACCCGAAGGTCAGGCGGTCTCGGCTTCCAGCCAGCCGAGGTAGTCGGGGTTGCCGCGCCCCAGGCGCAGTTCGACCACGCAGGGCACGTCGTAGCTGTGCAGTTCCTTCACCCGCGCACTCAGCGCCTCGAACAGGTCGGCGCGCGTCTTGGCGATCAGCACCGTCTCCTCGGCGGTCTCCACGGCGCCCTGCCAGCGGTAGATCGAGATCATGCCGGGCAGGATGTTGACGCAGGCGGCCAGCCGCTCCTCCACCAGGGCGCGGCCGATGCGCCGGGCCTCGTCGGGGGAGCTTGCGGTGACGTAGGCGAACACGAGGTCCATGGATCCGCTCACGGTTCCGGATTAGGATGTCCCGACTTTGCCACAGCCCCTCCCGAGACCGCCATGCCCGCGCCGCGCTCCTCCGGCTCCCGCCGCACGCCCAGCGACCAGCAGGCAGCGTGGCTGCGCCGCGGCATGGAACAGCCGGGCGGCAAGCTGCCGCTGTTCACCAAGAACGGCCAGCGGGTGAATCCGCGCACCATCCGCGCCTGCATCGACGCCGGATGGGCCGAGCGCTGGTTCGACAACCCGCTGAAGCCCGACTGGCTGGTCTGCCGCCTGACCGACTCCGGCCGCGCCGCGATCATGGCGCGCTCGACGGTGATCCAGGTGGATTTCGGCGGCACGCAGGGAAGCCTGTTCGAGACGGCGGAGGAAGCCCCTCTCCCTTGAGGGGAGAGGGGTTGGGGAGAGGGTGGCAAGCGGAACTTGCGGGCTTCGCCCGCGCCCCCCTCTCCCCACCCCCTCCCCCGCAAGGGGGGAGGGGCTTCTTGTCTACTCCGCCGCGTGCATCTGCCGCTCCAGCGCGGCACCCAGTTCACGCGGGGTGACCGGCTTGTGCACCACGGTGAAGTGGTGGAGCGCCGCGTCGTGCTGGCATTCCGGGCCGGTCTCGCCGGTCAGGATGACGCCGGGAATGTCGGCGCCGCGCAGGTCCCGCACCCGCAGGATCGCCTCGGTCCCCACCCGCCCCTCGCGCAGGCGGTAGTCGGCCACCACGATGTCCGGCCGCCGGCCGTCGGCCTCCAGGCGCTCGACCACCTGGTCGGCGGAGCCGGCGATCAGCACGTCGTAGCCCCACTCGGTCAGGATCGCCTGCAGCCCCATCAGCACGATGGCGTCGTCGTCCACCAGCACGGCGAAGCGCCCTTCCCCGCTCGCCGGCGGCTCGGCCGGCGTGGCGGAGGCCGGCCGGGCGATGGCGGCGCCGAGCGGCACGCGGATGCGGAACGCCGACCCGCGCCCAACCTCCGAGCGCACCTCGACCGGATGCCCCAGGAGATCCGACAGGCGCCGCACGATGGCGAGGCCGAGGCCGAGGCCCTGCGTGCGGTCGCGCTCCGGGTTGCCGACCTGGTGGAACTCCTCCCAGATCCGCTCTAGCTGGTCGGGCGGGATTCCGATGCCGCTGTCGCGCACGGTGAGGGTCAGCGCGTCGGTTTCGACCCGGCACTCCAGCGCCACCGCGCCGTCCGCCGTATAGCGCACCGCGTTCTCGACGAGGTTGCGCAGCATGCGCGACAGCAGCGTGCGGTCGCTGCGCACCACCGCCGTGCACGGCGCCACCCGCCACAGCAGGCCCCTGGCGGCGGCGACCGGCGCGGTGGCCGCGCCGATCTCGTCCAGCACGTCGGAGACCGGGAAGTCCTCGATCTCCGGCACCACCAGCCCGGCGTCCAGGCGCGACACGTCGAGCAGGCTGTCCAGCAGCCCCTTCAGCGCGTCCAGCCCGCGCTCCAGGTTGCGCAGCACCTCGGTCCCCTTCGGGGTGACCTGCGCGCCCAGCGCGGCGGTGAAGAAGAACAGCGACTGCAGGGGCTGGCGCAGGTCGTGGCTGGCCGCCGCCAGGAACTTGGTCTTGGCGAGGTCGGCGCGCTCCGCCTCTTCCTTGGCGCGGTGCAGCGCCGCCTCGGCGGCCTTGCGCTCGCCGATGTCCTCGACGACGGAGATGCGGTAGGCCTCCTCCGTCCCGGTGATGCGGGCCAGCGAGGAGGTGACGCGCACCCATACCGGGCTGCCGTCCTTGCGCAGGTAGCGCTTCTCCACGGCGTAGCTCGGGATGTCGCCGACCAGCAGGTGGTCGAGCAGCGCCTCCTCGGCGGCGCGGTCGTCGGGGTGCGTCAGGTCGCGGAACGAGCGGCCGGCGATCTCTTCCGGCGCGCAGCCGAGGATGGCGCCGAGCTTGTCGTTGGCCTCAAGGATGCGGCCGTCCAGCGCCACGCGCTCGAGGCCGACGGCGGCCTGGGCGAAGACCGAGCGGGCGCGCTCGTCGCTGCACCGCCGTGCCGCCTCGGCCTCGCGCAGCTCGGTGACCTCCATCACGACGACGCCCACCGCGGTGACGGCGCCCTCCTCGCGGACCGGGTAGACGTTGGCCAGCCAGTGCCGGCGCCCGCCGTCCGGCCCCTCACCCAACTCTTCACCCACCGCATCACCCAGGCCGACGATCTCGTGGGTCTGCGCCGCCTCGCCGCTGGCGAACACCCGCTCGATGACCGGGGCGAGCGCCAGCGCGTTGTCGGGCAGCACCGCCTCGACGGGCTGTCCGATCAGCACCCCGGCGTCGCGGCCGGTGAGGCGGGCCAGTTCCGGGTTGACGCCGATGCAGCGGCGCGCGCCGTCGAAGAAGGCGAAGCCGACCGGCGCGTGCGCCAGCAGCGCGTCGTGCCGCGCCAGCAGCTCGCTCTTCTCGCGGGTGGCTGCCTGCAGCGCGGCGTCGGCCTGCTTGCGCGCGGTGATGTCCTGGAAGAACACCGCCAGCCCGCCCTGCGACGGGAAGGCGCGCACCGCGAACCATGCGCCCAGCGGCGGGTAGAAGCCTTCGAACTCGACCGGCGCCTGCTCGGCCATGGCGCGCTCGTACTCGCGGCTGAAGACGCTGCCGACCGCCTCGGGGAAGGAGTCCCACAGCCGTTGACCGACCAGCTCGCGATCGCCGGCGATCAGCGCGCGGGCGCGGTCGTTGACGAAGGTGATGCGCCAGCCGCGGTCCACCTCGAAGACGCCGTCGGTGGTGCTGGCCAGCACCGCAGCCATCTTGTGGGCGAGCGCGTTGGCCTGCTCGCGCACGGTGGTCTGGTGCTGCAGGTCCTCGGCCATGGCGTCGAAGGCGCGGGCGAGCTGCCCGATCTCCGACCCGTCGCTGATCCCGGTGCGCGCCGACAGGTCGCCGACCCGCCAGCGCCGCGCGGCGTCGGCCAGCGCGCCGAGCGGCCGGTACACGAAACAGTCCGCGCCCCACCACGCCGCCGCCAGCGTCAGCAGCGCCACGCCGCCGATCACCGCCAGCGCGCGGTGCATGGCGGCGCGCATCGGCGCGGTGGCCGCCTGCTTGTCGATGCCCACGGCGATGAACAGCCCGTCGATACCCGCCGCCGCCGGCCGGAACGCGACGACGCGCGTCACGCCGTCCGAACCGGTCAGTTCCACGGTGCCGGGCGCCCCGGCGCGCAGCAGGTCCCGGAACGGCTCCGGCAGCGGCGATCCGACCGCGCCGCCGATCTCCGGCACGCGGGCCAGCAGGCTGCCGTTGCGGTCGGCGACCAGCAACAGCGCGCCGTCCGGCAGCGGCTTGCCGGCGACGTAGGACTTCAGCCAGCCGAGGTCGAGCAGCGCGGTCGCCACGCCGTCCTGCCCCTTGGCGTCGCGGAAGGGCAGCGCGAAGGGCAACGCCGGCAGGCCGGTGGTGCGCTGGCGCAGGTGCTCGCCGACGACGAAGCCGTTGTGCTCCAGCGCCATCCGGAAATGCGGGCGGTCGGCGATGGAGAAGCCGACCGCCGC
This sequence comes from Azospirillum sp., assembly GCF_050789165.1. Taxonomy (NCBI): domain Bacteria; kingdom Pseudomonadati; phylum Pseudomonadota; class Alphaproteobacteria; order Rhodospirillales; family Azospirillaceae; genus Azospirillum; species Azospirillum sp. The sequence goes on along the minus strand of NZ_JBOZRT010000030.1, from coordinate 15,860 downwards.
CGCGTCGGTGGCGCAGCGGATCACGCCGGTCGGCCCGGCGATGTGCACCGCCATGTGGGCGGGGTAATCGGCGCCCAGCCGGTCCAGCAGGTCCTGGCAGCGCTCGTCGTCGCCGCCGCGCACCGCGGCGGTGCGGCCGAGCGTCAGCAGCACCTGCCGCACGCCCTCAGCGATCCGGCCCTGCTCCGCCTCGATGAGGCCGGCCAGCCGCTCGGTGGTCTGGTGCACCTCCGCCTCACGGGCGGTGCGCAGTTCGAACTCGTTGCCGATCTCGATCACCGCCGCCGGCACGAGGACCAGGACGACCAGCAGCATCAAGCGCTTCAAAAGACTCATCGGACCAGGAATGCCGGAGAACAGGGATGGCGGCTCACCGCCGCTGGTTACGCCAGATGCCGGACCGCAGCGCGCCGGCGGCGACCCGGCGGTCGGCGATCTCGGCGTCGTCCACCTCCGCGATGCCGGCCAGCTTCAGCGCGCGCAACAGGACGCTGCGCACCGTGGTGCCCTCCTCCTCGGCGCGGCGGCGCACGGCGCGCTTGACGCTCTGCGGCACCATGGCGGCAAGCTGCACGTCGGGCTCGCGGGGGGGCTCGCGGGCGGGCTCGCGATCCGCCATGGCGCCGGAGACATGATGCTCGGCGGCGTCGGACAGGACCACGGTCAGTCGGTTTTGGGGCATTTGCGGCGAGTGCTCTCAAGTTCGGACTTTCGAACCCTCGCACCTCTTGGTTAATTCTACATTAACCATAAACGCGGCCGTAGGGCGGCGCATTGCCCTGGGACGGCGCGACGACATATACAGGGCGCTACGGGCAAGCAGACGAGGCGCCGGATGGGCAGCGAGCACACGATCCACGCGTTCGACCAGGAGCTGACCGCGCTGCGCGGGACCATCGAGCGGATGGGCCGGCTGGCCGAGAGCCAGTTCGCCGACGCGATGAAGGCGATCACCACCGGCGACGCGGAACTGGCGGCGGCGGTGATCGCCGGCGATGCCGAGATCGACCGCCTGGAGCATCAGGTGGAGAGCATGGCCGTGCGCCTGCTGGCGCTGCGCCAGCCGATGGCCGGCGACCTGCGGGAAATCGTGGCGGCGTTCCGCATCTCCTCCGACCTCGAGCGGATGGGCGACTTCGCCCGCACCATCGCCAAGCGCGCGGTGACCATCGGCGCGCTGCCGGTGCCGCCGCCGGCGGTGCCGTCACTGGGCTGGATGGGCGAGAGCGTGCTCGGCATGATCCGCGACATGGTGACAGCCTATGCCACCAGGAACGCAGAGTTGGCGACCGCGGTGCGCAACCGCGACGGCGAGGTCGACCACGCCTACACCGCGCTGTTCCGCGAGCTGCTGACCTACATGATGGAGTCGCCGCAGCAGATCACCGGCTGCACGCACCTGCTGTTCGCCGCCAAGGCGATCGAGCGCGTCGGCGACCACGCCACCAACGTGGCCGAGAACGTCTGTTTCCTGGTCAAGGGCAAGCTGCCCAGCGACGAGCGCCCGAAGGACGACCGCAGCAGCGAGGTGACCTGACGGTGCGTACGCATCAGGCCCCTCCGCCTCAGGTAAACGCCCGCAGGTTGCCCAGGAACTGCTCCGCCGAGCGCCGCCAGGAAAAGGTCAGCGCGTGGTCCCGGCAGCGCTCCGGCGGGATGGCCAGCGCCCCTTCGACCGCGCGCTTCAGGTCCTCGTCCAGGCAGCCGGCGCCGGAGCCGTCCACCACGTCGAGCGGCCCCGGCACCGGGTAGGCGGCGACCGGCACGCCGGAGGCCAGCGCCTCCAGCAGCACCAGCCCGAAGGTGTCGGTGCGCGACGGGAAGACGAAGACGTCCGCCGCCGCGTAGTGCTGCGCCAGCTCCTCGCCGTGCTTGGCGCCGACCCAGACGACGCCCGGATACCGCGCCTCCAGGTCCGCCCTGGCCGGCCCGTCGCCGACGACCACCTTGGTGCCGGGTAGGTCCAGCTTCAGGAATTCCTCCAGGTTCTTCTCCACCGCCACCCGGCCGACGTACAGCGCGACCGGCCGCGGCAGGTCGAGAAAGCCCTTTGCGCGCGGGCGGAACAGCTCGGTGTCGACGCCGCGGGTCCAGCGCCGGATGTTCCCGAAGCCGCGGGCGCGCAGGTCCCGCTCGATGGACGGCGTGGCCACCATCACCGCCGAGGACGGCCGGTGGAAGCGCCGCACCACCGCGTAGCTCAGCGCCAGCGGCACCGGCAGGCGGTCGCGCACGTACTCGGGGAAGCGCGTGTGGTAGGCGGTGGTGAACGGCACGCCGCGCTTCAGGCACCAGCGCCGCGCCGCGAAGCCCAGCGGCCCCTCGGTGGCGATGTGGATGCAGTCGGGGCGCAACGCCTCGACCATCCACGCCAGCCTGCGCCCGGCGCCGAGCGCGAGGCGGATCTCCGGGTAGGAGGGCATGGGGACGGTGCGGAAGCGGTCGGGGCCGATGACCTCGACGGTCTGGCCCATGGCCTCCAGCTCGGCGCGCACGGTGGCGATGGTGCGCACGACGCCGTTCACCTGCGGGTGCCAGGCGTCGGTGACGATCAGGATGTTCACGCCGCCGCCCGCTCCGGCAGCGGGGCGCTCTCCCGCCGCTGCATGATCTCCGCCCAGTGCAGGATTTCCAGGGCACCGCTGGCGTGCTCGACCAACGCGGTGCAGGATTCGACCCAGTCGCCGTCGTTGCAATAGAGGATCCCTTCCATCTCGCGCAGTTCGGCGTGGTGGATGTGGCCGCAGACGATGCCCTCCACGCCACGCCGCTGCGCCTCCTCCACCAGGGTGGTTTCGTAGGCGCCGATGTACTCGACCGCCGACTTCGCCTTGTGCTTCAGGTAGGCGGACAGCGACCAGTAGCCGAAGCCCAGCTTGCGCCGCGCCCAGTTGAAGGCGGTGTTGACGTGCAGCAGCGCCACGTAGGCGTGGTCGCCGACGATGGCGAGCCACTTGGCGTACTTCACCACCGCGTCAAACTGGTCGCCGTGGGTGACCAGCAGGCGGCGGCCGTCGGCGGTGGTGTGCACCGCCTCCTCCATAACCTTGACGCCGCCGAAGGCGAGGCCCAGGAAATCGCGCGCGCCCTCGTCGTGGTTGCCGGGGATGTAGACGACCTTGGCGCCCTTGCGCGCCCGGCGCAGCACCTTCTGCACCACGTCGTTGTGCGCCTGCGGCCAGTACCAACCCTTCTTCAGCCGCCAGCCATCGACGATGTCGCCGACCAGGTACAGGTAGTCCGATTCGTTGTGCTTGAGGAAGTCCAGCAGGAACTCCGCCTTGCAGCCGCGGGTGCCCAGATGGACGTCGGAGATCCAGATGCTCCGGTACCGCTTCACCTCGGATGCCGTCTCCATGCGCGCGCTCCTCGCCGCCCGGCCAATATGCAAAGACGAAATCCGTATAACGGCAGAATAAGGCGTTTACAATATTTAGATCATCAGCACCTTGAAGCCGCCAATATTTAGCTTATACATCATTTTTCTGACACACAATCTTAACAGTGCGAAGAACACGCCACCCGGAAGGCAGGGCATGGAGTCGCGGGACTCCGCCCGCGCCACCGCCGACCGACGCGCCGGATTGACGGCCGGCCTGGCGCCGGGCCTTATGGGGCCCGGACACGCCACGGGGAACCACCACTCGTCATGCTGGACAGCTTCCTGCTCGCGTTCACGGCGCTGTTCTCGATCGTCAACCCGGTCGCCATGGCGCTGATCTTCAGCCAGGTGACCGCCGGCCGCACCGCGAGCGAACGCGCGCAACTGGCCCGGCTGGTCGCCGCCTATTCGGCGGCGGTCATGCTGACGGCGCTGTGGGCCGGCGCCTATGTGCTGAACTTCTTCGGGATCTCACTGGCCGCGCTGCGCATCGCCGGCGGTTTCGTGGTGGCGGAGCGCGCCTGGGTCCTGCTCACCGCGCCCGAGGCGCACGAGGCCCGCAAGCAGGAGCAGGCCACGCAGGAGCAGCCCACGCCGGCCGGCAGCGTCGAGGAGTCGGCCTTCTTCCCGCTCACCGTGCCGTTCACCACCGGGCCCGGCACCATCTCCGTCGCCATCGCGCTGGGCGCCACCCGGCCGGCCGACCCGGCGGCGCTGGGACGGTTCTTCGTCGGCATGTCGGCGGCGGCGGTCGCCATCGCGCTGCTGATCTGGCTGTCCTACCGCTCGGCCGACCGGCTGGTGGCGCTGCTCGGCCAGACGCGGGCGCGCATCGTCACCCGGCTGTTCGCCTTCCTGCTGTTCTGCGTGGGCGTGCAGATCCTGCTGACCGGCGCGCTCGACGCCGTCGCCCCGCTGCTGGAGCGCGCGCGGAACCCTTGACCGGGGGTCGGGTTTAAACCGTATGCTTGAACCCTTGGGGGCCTCCCAATCCACCGGCGCAGCGCGGACGGGTGGCGACCCCGGACGCTGGATAAGCCGAGGGACGTTCGCATGATGTCGCCGCTGTCGGTCAACTGGACAACGCTCACCACGCTGCGCGCCACACCGGGGCCGAGCATCACGATCCCCCCGGCCACGCTGCTGGCCATCACCCAGGCGACCAACCTGAAGCCGGCCGTGGTCCGCCCGGCGCTGGAGGAGCTGGTCCGCGAGGGCTGCGTGCGCGAGTACCAGACCCAGTACGGCAAATCCTACGCCCGCACCCAACAGGGCGACCAGCGCATCCGCGAAGTCCGGGAGTGGCTGCGCTAGGGTGGATTTGAAGAGCTTTAGCCTGTCTTTTTTCGTCATCTCCGCCTTCGCGGGGATGACGAGGAAAAATGACTGAAAAACGGAAACGGCGCCCCCTCTCGGAGGCGCCGCGCCGTGGCCAGTAGTTCGGGGTACCGGCCGTCAGACTGCCGTCAGACCGCCTTGGTGGCGTGCATTTCGGCGATCTGCTCCTTGCTGTAGCCAAGCTGGGCCAGGACCTCGTCGGTGTGCTCGCCGAGCAGCGGCGACCCGGTGACTTCGACCCTAAGGTCGGAGAACTTGATCGGGCTGCCGACCGTCAGGTAGTTGCCGCGCTGCTTGTGCTCCACCTCGACGATGGTGCCGCTCTTGCGCAGCGACGGGCACTCGGCGATCTCCTTCATGGTCAACACCGGCGCGCAGGGAATGTCGAACTTGCGCAGGATGTCGACCGCCTCGTACTTGGTCTTGTCGGCCAGCCAGTTCTCGATGACGGCGAAGATGTCGAAGATCTTGTCCTGGCGGGCGCGCGGGGTGTTGTAGGCCGGATCGTCGATCCACTCCTCCCGGCCCAGCGCCTTGCAGATCGGCGCCCAGGCGTGGCCCTGGATGGTGAAGTAGATGTAGGCGTTCGGGTCGGTCTCCCAGCCCTTGCACTTCAGGACCCAGCCCGGCTGGCCGCCGCCGCCGGCGTTGCCGCCGCGCGGAACGACGTCGGTGAACTCACCGTGCGGGTACTGCGGGTACTCCTCAAGGTAGCCGACGCGGTCGAGGCGCAGCTGGTCGCGCAGCTTCACGCGGCAAAGGTTGATGACCGCGTCCTGCATCGACACGGCGACCTTCTGGCCCTTGCCGGTCTTCTGGCGGTGCATGAGGGCGGTCAGGATGCCGATGGCCAGGTGCATGCCGGTGTTGCTGTCGCCCAGCGCCGCGGCGCTGACGGTCGGCGGGCCATCCCAGAAGCCCGTGGTCGAGGCGGCGCCGCCGGCGCACTGCGCGACGTTCTCGTAGACCTTCAGGTCCTCGTAGTGGTGGCCGTCGCTGAAGCCCTTCACCGAAGCGACGATCATGCCCGGGTTCAGCTCGCGGATGTAGTCCCAGGTGAAGCCCATGCGGTCGAGCGCGCCGGGGCCGAAGTTCTCGACCAGCACGTCGGACTGCCGGATCAGCTTCTCCAGCACTTCCTTGCCCTGCTTGGTCTTGGTGTCGAGGGTGAGGGAGCGCTTGTTGCTGTTCAGCATCGTGAAATAGAGGGCGTCCGCATCCGGGATGTCGCGGAGCTGCGTGCGGGTGACGTCGCCGGCACCCGGACGCTCCACCTTGATGACGTCGGCGCCGTACCATGCCAGCAGCTGCGTGCAGGCGGGACCGGCCTGGACGTGCGTGAAATCGATGATCTTGATCCCATCCAGCGGCTTGCTCATGTGTGTCTCACTCCCTAATGGATCTTCTCAGCGGCCCCCCAGGCGGGGGTTTCCGAGGTGGAGCCAGAAAGCCGTCGCTTTTTGGCGATGAGGCGCCGGGGGCCGATGCCCAGCGCCGAACGCGGTTGATTCAGCCGGACGCGGACTCCAGCTCGGCGACGCGGCGGCGCAGGGCGCGCTCCTCGTTCCAGCGGGTGGTCTCGTCACGGACGACGGCGACGATTCCCGTCACCGCCCCGTCGGCCCCGCGCAGCAGGGCGACGGTGAACGCGATGGAGAGCGTGTGCCCGTCCTTGTGCAGCGCCGGGACCCGCAGCAGCTGGGTGCCGTAGCGGGTCTCCCCCGTGCGCATGGTCGTCTCGTACCCGTCCCAGTGACGCTGGCGCTGCCGCTCCGGGATGATGAGGTCGAGCGACCGGCCAAGGGCCTCGTCCCGGCTGAAGCCGAACATCCGTTCAGCCGCCGGATTCCAGACCGTGATGGCGCCCCGGGCATCCGACACGATGATCGCGTCGCCGATGGCCGTCACGAACTGGTCGATGTCGATACCCGAGGTCATGGCACTGCTCTCGAAACGTCTCTGCCCCTTGCCGTCGGGCGGAGCGCCGTGGCGCTGCCGTCCTGGCCGTCATTGGCATCGTTGATACGGTATACCAGATGCCACATGCCTGGCAAGCGCTTTTGATGGGGACGCGAACTAATAGCCGATCAAGCATTCGCCCCCCCTTACGAACACGCGGACGGCGCAACCGCCGGCCGCGCCGTTCCCGGTTCCGCTGACAGAGCCGCCGGCCGGCGATTCGCTGCTGATTTGCACTGCAACATGGTGTAGGGTGCGCTATTGTTCGCCAAACGAACGATGCGCGACGCGTGCAGGGAAAGCGCCTATAATGCCCGACACCCTAGGACCGCCGGTCCCATCCCCCGACGCCGAGGCCCGACGCCGGCCGCTGCCGCCCGGCGCCTTCCGGGTGCAGCGGCCGATCCGCTTCTCGCACACCGACCCGGCCGGGATCGTCTATTTCCCGGTGTACTTCGACATGTTCAACGGGGTGGTGGAGGACTGGTTCACGCACGGGCTGGGCATCAACTACGCCGACCTGATCCTGGAGCGGCGGATCGGCTTGCCGATCGTCCATGCGGAGTGCGACTTCCTCATCCCCAGCCGCATGGGGGAGACGCTGACCCTGGGCGTGCGGGTGGAGCGCATCGGCCGCAGTTCGATCTCCATCGGCATCACCGGCGAGATCGAGGGCAGCGTGCGGCTGGCGGGGCGGCTGACGGTGGTGGCGACGGCGCTGGACGATTTCGCCTCCATCCCGATCCCGAGCGACCTGCGCTCGACCCTGGAGGCCTATCGGGCGGCCTGCGGCGCCTGAGCGGCGCCGCTCACTGCAGGCCGGCGCCGATGAAGGTGTCGGCGCGGGCCTCCGGTTCGACCGCAACGATGTGCAGCGTGTTCTCGGGGAAGGAGCAGGCCTGCGGCGGGGCGGTCTGGCTGCCGGGGTGGAAGGCGTAGGGGCGCGGCGGCGCCGAGGGATCGACCTGCTGCTTGCTCCACGGGCCGGCGCCGAAGACGCGCGGAGTCGATTCCTCCGCCCACAGCCAGATGATCTGCGCGCCCGAGCGGGACTGCTCGACGAAGGTATCCATCATGCGCTTGCAGGTCTGCTGGTCCAAGCTGGCCACGGCACGCTCGGTGACCACGTCCCCCTCGGGCGGCGGCGTCAGGATCAGTGCAGCGATCACGACGCTGCTGGCGACCAGACCTCCCAAACTCCACCCGACAACGCATTTCAGGCTATCAACGTCGTTCATATCCACCGACTCTTGCCACATGCCTTGCGAACCTATCGCTGTCCGTCAGCCAATAGCGTTTGAAACAACGGATTGCCAAACACCGGCGGCGGTGGGTCTGTTTCGCCCCACCCCGGAAGAGGCGGTGCATTGTAGCGGCTAAGCTTCGGAAACGACAGCGGGCGGCGCCGCATTCCGCGGCGTCCGCCCGGCGGGACGGCTCAATGGGTCAGAGCGCGGTAGACGAGGTACACCGGGGTGGCCTGGAACCAGGCGATCAGGAACTCGCGCACCGCCTGGACGGCGTGCGGCGTGGCCTGCGCGGAACCGGCGTGGTGCGGGAGGGTCGAGGTCGTCATGGCTGATCTCCATCGTTTGAACAAGGAGATCCTACACTGGCATGCCACATACCCAGCTGCGCAAATGCTGCAAAGCAGCAAGACGGAAAAATTACGGCCGCTCAAACAGTTAGCCGCTCAATCATTTGGCAGAACGATCATTCCGTCGCGCGCACATCCCGCCGCCGGATCGGCATCGCCCGCTCCATCACCAGCGCGGCGATGGCCTCCGCATCGTCGAGGTCGAGAACCGGCACGGGGGACTCCGGCACCGGGCCGTCGCTGGCCACTGCGACGATGCTCGGATCGTCGCGCGCGATCAGCGGCTTGCCGACCTCCCGTCGCCACACCTCCAGCTTCGGATGGCGATCGCGCTTGAAGCCCTCGACCAGCACCAGATCGACCGGGGAGAGCTTGGCCAGCAGATCCTCCAGCGTCGGCTCCGGCTCGTCGCGCAGCTCGCGCACGAGGGCCCAGCGCGTCGGCGAGCTGACCAGCACCTCGGTGGCGCCGGCCAGACGATGGGTGTGGCTGTCCTTGCCCGGGTGGTCGATGTCGAAGCCCTTGTGCGCGTGCTTCAACGTCGAGACCTGCAGGCCGCGCCCTATCAGCACCGGCAGCAGCTTGGCGAGCAGAGTCGTCTTGCCGCTGCCGCTCCAGCCGGTCAGGCCGAACAGCTGCATCCCGAACACGTCGTCGTAGCGGGCCACGCGCGGAAAATGGCGGAAGCGCCGGCGGCTGCCCTCGTGCAGCAAGGTCATGGGAACTCTCCTTCTCTCAGCCCAGTCGGACGAGGCCGGCGGCAACCTCGGTGGGGGTGTAGCCGGCGCCCTCCGGGATGCGCAGCACAGGGCCCGCCGCGGTGTCGGCGAAGCGCGGCAGGATGGGGACCAGCGGCTGGTGGCGGGCCGCCGCCTCCAGCGCCTCGCGCACCGTCCGGCACGCGGCCAGCCGCGTCAGGTTCATGCGGGTGGCGAACACCAGCGAGAGGCGCCCGGCCTCGTCCGCCTCCAGGACCGCCCGCGGCGCGGCCCAGAGCCCCTCGACCGCCTCGCCACCGTCCACCACCGCGTCCTGCCCGGCCGGCGCCGGGGCTAGGAAAAACGTCGCGTCGAAGCGCCGCCACACCGTCTCCGGCGTGATCCAGCGGGCGAACGGCACCAGAGCCCCGGTGGCCGGCCGCACGCCGGCCGCCCGCAGACGCTGGCCGAAGCCGAGCGGCGATGGCGCCCGCAGCGCCGCCAGCCGCGCGCCGTCCAGCGGTTCGCGCACCAGCAGGATGCCGCACTCCTCGAACGCCTCACGGATGGCGGCGAGGCGGAGCGGCAGGTCGGCCGCCGGCGCGTCGTCCAGCGTCCAGCCGTCCGGCGCGCGATCCTCCGGATCGACCCGGCCGCCGGGGAACACCGTGGCCCCGGCGGCGAAGCGCAGCCCGGCGTGGCGCCGGACCATGAACACCTCCAGCCCCTCCGCGGCGTCGCGCAGCAGGATCAGGCTGGCGGAGGGAATGGGATCGGGCAGCGCCATCGGGCGGTCCTTCGCGTGGTTCAGGGCGATTGCCACACGCCGGCCGCAACGGGGTCAACGCGCCCGCGGGGGCTTTCCCATCATATGGAAAAGCCGGGCGGTTTCGTTGACCCCTCCCGCCGTGCGGCCTCAGCATCGCCCCATCACCGCCAATCGCTATCACGAGTTGGGGAGGGCGCCATGCCGCGCAACCGCAGCACCAAGATCGTCGCCACGCTGGGTCCGGCCAGTTCGACCTACAGCCGGATCTTCGAGCTGGCGGAGGCCGGCGTCGACGTCTTCCGCCTGAACGCCAGCCACGGCACCCAGGCCGAGCACGCCGAACGCTACCGCCAGATCCGCGCCGTCGAGGAAACGGTCGGCCGGCCGATCGGCGTGCTGCTCGACCTCCAGGGGCCGAAGCTGCGCGTCGGCACCTTCGCGCAGGGGCCGGTGGCCCTGAAGACGGGTGGCCGCTTCCGCCTCGACCTCGACCTCACGCCGGGCGATGGCGGGCGGGTCTGCCTGCCGCACCCGGAGATCTTCCAGAGCCTCGAGCGCGGCCACGACCTGCTGCTGAACGACGGCCGCATCCGCCTGCGCGTGCTGAGCTGCGGGCCGGACCACGCGGAGACCGAGGTGCTGGTCGGCGGCAACCTCTCCGACCGCAAGGGCATGAACGTGCCCGGCGCCACGCTGGCGCTCAGCGCCCTGTCCGAGAAGGACCGCAGCGACCTGCGCTTCGGCCTGGCGCTGGGGGTGGACTGGATCGGCCTCAGCTTCGTGCAGCGCCCCGAGGACATCCTGGAGGCGCGCGAACTGATCGGTGACCGCGCCCACGTCATGACCAAGATCGAGAAGCCGGCCGCCCTGCCCCACCTGCACGAGATCATCCGGCTGTCCGACGCCGTGATGGTGGCGCGCGGCGACCTCGGCGTCGAGCTGCCGCCGGAGGACGTGCCCGGCCTGCAGAAGCGCATGATCCGCATGAGCCGCCAGCTCGGCAAGCCGGTGATCGTCGCCACGCAGATGCTGGAATCCATGATCAGCGAGCCGAGCCCGACCCGCGCCGAGGCGTCCGACGTGGCGAACGCCGTGTACGACGGCGCCGACGCGGTGATGCTGTCGGCGGAGTCCGCCTCGGGCAGCTTCCCGGTGGAGGCGGTGGCGATGATGGACCGCATCGTCCGCCGGGTCGAGCGCGACCCGCTCTACCGCCGCATCATGGACAGCGAGCATCCCAACCCGGAGGCGACCACGCCCGACGCGCTGTCGGCCGCGGCGCGCCAGATCGCCGAGACGATCTCCGCCGCCGGCATCGTGACCTTCACCGCGACCGGCTCGACCGCGCTGCGCGCCTCGCGCGAACGGCCGACGGTGCCGATCCTCGGCCTCAGCGTCCGCCGCGACACGGCGCGCCGGCTGGCGCTCGGCTGGGGCATCCACCCGGTGTGGACCAGCGCCGACATCGAGAGCTTCGCGGAGATGGTCGAGCGCGCCAGCCTCGTCGCCTCGCAGGAGGGGATCGGCGCTCCGGGGCAGTCGCTGGTGGTGACCGCCGGCGTCCCCTTCGGCACGCCGGGCGCCACCAACGCCCTGCGCGTCATCAGCATCGCGCCGAACGACGGCACGCCGCCGCTGGTGGACGCCGCCCGCAAGTCACTGCTGGAGCCGGTGTAAGCTCAAAGCCCCTCTCCCTCGATGGGAGAGGGGTTGGGGAGAGGGTGGCGCCGGTGAAACCGGCCACGCTTCTTCCCCTTCTCCCCAACCCCTCCCCCGCGAGGGGGGGGAGGGGCTAAAGGTCAGTTCAGAAAATCGCAGTGCGTCTCGACGTGCTTGGCCAAGCCGATGGTGTGCTCGCGGATCAGCTTCTCGGCCTGGTCGGCGTCGCGGCGCTCCAGCGCCTTGATGATTTCCTTGTGGTCGTGGATCGACCGCTCGGCGCGGTCCTCCTGGCCGATGGTCAGCTTGCGGATCGCCCGCATGTGGATGAACAGGTTGTCGGTCATCTCCTGGATCAGCTTCGAGCCGCTGAGCCGGATGATGCTCTTGTGGAAGGCGATGTTGGCTTCCGAGTACTCGCCGACGTTCTCCTTCGGGCTGCGCTGCTCGAAGTTGCGGAACAGGTCCCACAGCGTGCGAATGTCCTCGTCCGGGGCGTTCTCGGCGACGAGACGGCCGGCCATGCTCTCCAGCGCCGCCCAGACCTGGACCATCTCGATGATCTCGGCCTTGGTCTTGCGGATCACGAAGATGCCGCGGCGCGGCAGCAGGCGGATGAAGCCCTCCTGCTCCAGCAGGGTCAGCGCCTCGCGGATCGGCGTGCGGCTCACGCCCAGCAGGTCGCTGAGCTGCCGCTCGTCGAGGCGGATCTCCGACTCATGGTCGTAGATGTCCATCTCGGAGATGGCCTGCTTCAGCGTGTGGTAGACCTGGGTGCGGAAGGTCGTCCCGGTGTCGAGCGGCTGTACGTTGAGCGCCGGAGGAGTCATCGTCGCTTGGTCCCCTGCTGATGGCCGCCCCGGCGAGGCCCCACGGCTGCGCCGCGGCTCCGAACGCGGGCCGATTCTTGTTTCCCGTATCTGCCATACCAGATGCACATTCGGCGCGGAAATGTCCAGATGCGCCGCTCGGAAGAGCGCTGCCGGCGGTCTAGCGGGCGACCGCGCGCAGCAGCTCCGGCAGCCCGCCCGGACCGCGCATCAGCGGCCCCATGACCGCCACCCCGGCCGCCCCCGCCGCCATGCAGGCCGGGGCCCCGGCCGCGTCGACTCCGCCCAGCGCCAGCACCGGCACGTCGGCCGCAGCGACACAATGTCGCAGGCCATCCACACCCAGGATCGGCCCGTACCCAGGCTTGCTGGCCGAGGCGAACACCGGCGAGACGGTGGCGTAGTCGGCCCCCGCCGCGCGCCGCAGCCCGTCCATCCCGTGCGCCGACACGCCGACCAGCGCGTCGGGGCCGAGGATCCGCCGCGCCGCCGCCGGATCGCCGCCGTCCGGCAGGTGGACACCGCCCGCCCCCGCCGCCCGCGCCAACTCCCCGTCGCCGTGCACCGTCACCACCGCGCCCCACCGCCGCGCCCGCGCCACCAGCGCACGGGCGAGCGCCGCCTGCTCCGTGGCGAGCAGGTCCTTCTCGCGCAGCGACAGCCAGCGCAGGCCGGCGGCGAACAGCGCCTCGGCAAGATCGGGAAGCGGCTGCGCCGCCTGCCGGCGGTCGGTGATCGCCAGCAGCGCAGGGGTCGGCAAACGGCTCATCCGGGCACCATGGCAGGCCGGCGGGGCCTTGGGCACCCCCACTTTCGGTGCGCTTTCCACGACGCGGAAAGATTTCCGCGTTGGTTTGCCCAACGGACGTCTCCCGGCGAAAGCTTGGGCAACGCGACGGCATTCCGTCGCCCAAAGGAGGAGACGAGACATGGCAAGGATGCGGGCAATTGAGGCGGCGGTGCACGTCCTGGAGAAGGAAGGCGTGAGCGTCTGCTTCGGCGTCCCCGGAGCGGCCATCAACCCGTTCTACGCGGCGCTGCAGGCCAACGGCCGGATCGGCCACATCCTGGCGCGCCACGTCGAGGGCGCCTCCCACATGGCCGAGGGCTACACCCGCGCCAACGCCGGCAACATCGGCGTGTGCGTCGGCACCTCCGGCCCGGCCGGCACCGACATGATCACCGGCCTCTACTCGGCCTCGGCCGACTCCATCCCGATCCTGTGCATCACCGGCCAGGCGCCGCGCGCCCGCCTGCACAAGGAGGACTTCCAGGCCATCAACGTGCCCGACATCGCCAAGCCGGTGACCAAGTGGGCGCTGACGGTGCTGGAGCCGGGGCAGGTCCCCTATGCCTTCCAGCAGGCGTTCCACGTCATGCGCTCCGGCCGTCCGGGCCCGGTGCTGATCGACCTGCCGATCGACGTGCAGATGGCGGAGATCGAGTTCGACCCCGACACCTACACCCCCCTGCCCGTCTACAAGCCGGCCGCCACCCGCGCCCAGGTCGAGAAGGCGCTGAAGATGCTGAACGCGGCCGAGCGGCCGCTGATCGTCGCGGGCGGCGGCATCATCAACGCCGACGCCGGCGAGCGCCTGGTGGAGTTCGCGGAGCTGACCGGCGTGCCGGTCATCCCGACGCTGATGGGCTGGGGCACCATCCCCGACGACCACCCGCTGATGGCCGGCATGGTGGGGCTGCAGACCAGCCACCGCTACGGCAACGCGACGATGCTGGAGTCCGACTTCGTGCTCGGCATCGGCAACCGCTGGGCCAACCGGCACACCGGATCGGTGGACGTCTACACCAAGGGCCGCAAGTTCGTGCACGTGGACATCGAGCCGACGCAGATCGGCCGCGTCTTCACGCCGGACTTCGGCATCGTGTCCGACGCGGGCGCCGCGCTCGACCTCTTCGTCACGGTGGCGAGGGAATGGAAGGCCGCCGGCAAGCTGAAGGACCGCTCGGCCTGGGTGAAGCAGTGCCAGACGCGCAAGCGCACCATGCTGCGCCGCTCGGACTTCGACAACAAGCCGATCAAGCCGCAGCGCGTCTACCAGGAGATGAACGCCGCCTTCGGCCGCGACACCTGCTACGTCAGCACCATCGGCCTGTCGCAGATCGCCGGCGCGCAGTTCCTGCACGTCTACAAGGCGCGCAACTGGATCAACTGCGGCCAGGCCGGCCCGCTGGGCTGGACGCTGCCGGCGGCGCTGGGCGTCCGCGTGGCCGACCCGAAGCGCAAGATCGTGGCGCTGTCCGGCGACTACGACTTCCAGTTCCTGATCGAGGAGCTGGCGGTGGGCGCGCAGTTCAAGCTGCCGTACATCCACGTGCTGGTGAACAACTCCTACCTCGGCCTGATCCGGCAGGCGCAGCGCGCCTTCCAGATGGACTTCCAGGTCCAGCTGAGCTTCGAGAACGTCAACGCGCCCGAGGTCAACGGCTACGGTGTCGACCACGTCGCGGTGGCCGAGGGGCTGGGCTGCAAGGCGATCCGCGTCACCGACCCGAACGACCTGTCCTCGGCCTTCGCCCAGGCGGAGAAATGGATGGACGAGTTCCAGGTGCCGGTGGTGGTCGAGGTCATCCTGGAGCGCGTCACCAACATCGCCATGGGCACGGAGATCAACAACGTGACCGAGTTCGAGGAGGTCCTCGACCTCCCGGCTCAGGAACCGCAGCTGGTCAACGCATAAAAGGCAGGGAGATCGAGATGCCCAAGTTCGCAGCCAACCTGACCATGCTCTACAACGAGGTCGGCTTCCTCGACCGCTTCGCGGCGGCGGCGAAGGACGGCTTCAAGGGGGTGGAATACCTGTTCCCCTACGCCTTCGAAAAGGAGGCCCTGGCCGAGCGGCTGGAGCGCCACCGTCTGGCGCAGGTCCTGCACAACCTGCCGGCCGGCGACTGGGAGGCCGGGGAGCGCGGCATTGCCATCCTCCCCGACCGCGTCGGCGAGTTCCGGGACGGCGTCGGCAAGGCCATCGAGTACGCCAAGGCGCTCGGCTGCCCGCAGGTCAACTGCCTGGTCGGCAAGACGCCGGCCGGCGCGTCGCCCGACGCGCTGGAGCGCACGCTGGTGGACAATCTGGCCTTCGCCGCCAAAGCGCTGAAGGCCGCGGGCATCCGCCTGCTGGTCGAGCCGATCAACACCCGCGACATCCCGGGCTTCCACCTGAACACCACGGCGCAGGCCGAGCGGCTGCTGGACGCGGTGGGGTCGGACAACCTGTTCATCCAGTACGACGTCTACCACATGCAGATCATGGAGGGGGACCTCGTCCCCACCATCCAGCGCCTGCTGCCGAAGATCGCGCACGTGCAGGTCGCCGACAACCCCGGCCGCAACGAGCCGGGCACCGGCGAGATCAACTACCCCTTCGTCTTCGCGGCGCTCGACCGGCTCGGCTACCAGGGCTGGATCGGCTGCGAGTACAAGCCCGCCCGCGGCACCAGCGAAGGGCTGGGCTGGCTGCGCGCCCACCAACCCGAAACCGCCACCGCTTGACCTGAGGAGAGACCCATGAAGGTTGGATTCATCGGCTTGGGGATCATGGGGCGCCCGATGGCCGGGCACCTGATCGACGCCGGCCACACGCTGTTCGCCTACGACATCGCGCCGGTC
>NZ_JBOZRT010000029.1:0-66497 GCF_050789165.1 Azospirillum sp. | reverse complement strand
GCTGGCGGCCAGCCCGTCCTTGTAGTTCACGGTGGAGTAGGCGACCTCGACCAGCACGTCGTTGTCGGGCAGGTCGGCCAGCGTCAGCTGCTTGAAGGCGCCCTTCGGCTTGCCGTCGGCGTCCTCGATCACGAACGCGGTGAAACTATCGGACATTTCCGGGCCCTTCCCCAAGGTTTTGCATCGAGCGAAAACGCCTCCGACCGGACGTGACGGAACACGGCGGCGGCTGGACGCGGTTCCCAGCATTGTGACGATACAGAGCAGGCGCTATTCGTCAAACAAATATTCCATTCTGGCGCAATCGCTATCCCGACCGCGCCTCGGCGCGGCGAGCCCCTCGAACCACGGATTTGGCAGATCGCCCCATCGCCAAGCGTGCCTGCCTACGGCGCTGCGCTGCAACGCACATTCCCGGAGGCGGCTGGAAAGCGGTTCGTCCGAGCCATATCGGCCAAAACAAATAGGACGGACGTACAATCGGTATAAAGAGCAATTTGTTTGACAAATCATTTTAGCAGCGCTCACACTGCGACCAACGAACGGGGGCCTGCCACGACGCGGGCAAAAATCCTGGGAGGGAGGACCGGATGCGGCACACAAGCAAGATCCTTGTCGCGTGTTGCGCAGTTTCGTTGGCCCTGAGCGCTGCCGAGGCATACGCCCAGAAGATCGTCTACAATCTGACGTCCCCCACGCCGACGGTCGCCGAGGCGCCGCACGCGTCGGTGCCGGCAGCCCTGGGCTTCTGGAAGGAAGCCGGGCTCGACGTCCAGGTCACCCCTGTCAACGGCTCCACGCTGGCGACGCAACTCGTCGCCGCCGGAACCGCGCAATTCGCGATGCCGACCGTCGAGCCGGTCATCGCGGCGAAGCAGCAGGGCGGCAAGGTCATCGCCGTGTACAACCACACGCGCGAGCCGATCTACACGATCGCCGTGCCAACCGGCAGCAGCATCACCAAGCTCGACCAGCTGAAGGGCAAGCGCATCGGCGTCCTCAGCCTGTCGAGCGGCGCCGTGCCCTTCGCCAAGGCCATGCTGGGCGGCGCCGGCCTCGATCCGGAGCGGGACGTCAGTTGGCTGCCGATCGGCATCGGGCCGCAAGCCGTGCAGGCCGTGCAGAGCAAGCAGGTCGATGCCATCGGCTACTGGGACTGGGGCTACGCGGTCATGGAGAACGCCGGGCTCTCCTTCCGCCATTTCACGTCCGCGGACACCAGCAATCTCCTCAGCCTGATGATCATCGGCAACGAAGATTACGTGAAGGCGAACCCGGACGTGGTGGTGAAGCTGGCGCAGGGCATCGCCAAGGCCACGCTGTTCACCATCAACAACCCCGAAGCGGCCGTCCGCATCCACTGGCAGCACTATCCCCAATCCAAGCCGGCCGGCGTTCCCGAGGACGTTGCGCTGAAGCAGGCTGTCCACGTGCTGTCCGCCCGTCTCGCCAAGTACAGCGTCGAACAACGCGAGATTCCCAAATGGGGCGCCTTCACGGAAAAGGAATGGAAGGAAAGCCAGGACTTTCTGATGAAGAGCGGCATCGCCTCGACGCCGATGGATGTCCAGGCCTACTACACGAATCAGTTCATCGACCAGATAAACAACTTCGACAAGGCGGCGATCATCGAAAAATCCAAATCGTACAAGTGAGCGCATGCCATGAACGCCTTTATCGAGGTCGATGGCGTTTGGAAGAAGTTCCAGACGCGCTCGGGTGAGCATGTCACCGCTCTGGCCGATATCTCCTGCCACATCGAAGAGGGGGAGTTCATCTGCATCGTCGGCCCCAGCGGCTGCGGCAAGAGCACGCTGCTGCGGATCATCGCCGGGCTCGTGCCGCCCTCCCAGGGGCGGGCGACGATCGCCGGCAAGCCGGTCCTGTCGCCTCGCCGCGACATTGGGATGGTGTTCCAGTCTCCCGTGCTTCTGCCCTGGCGGACGGTAACCGACAACGTGCTCGTGCCTGCCGAGGTGATCGGCCTGTCGCGCAGCCAGGCGCAACGGCGGGCCGGAGAGCTGCTGGAACTGGTCGGGCTCGCTCAGTTCGCCGAAAAGCTGCCCAGGGAACTCTCCGGCGGCATGCGGCAGCGCGTGGCGATCGCGCGTTCGCTGATGCACGACCCGCAGACCCTGCTCATGGACGAGCCCTTCGGCGCGCTCGACGCCATGACCCGCGAAACCATGAACACCGAGCTGCTGCGCATCTGGGAAGCGCAGCGCAAGACGGTCATCCTGGTCACCCATTCCATCGATGAAGCGATCTTCCTCGCCGACCGCATCTTCGTCATCTCGCCCCGGCCGGGACGCCTGTCCGATGTCCTGGACGTGCGCGTGTCGCGGCCGCGTTCCAGCCACTCGCGGCACGAGCCGGCCTTCATCGAGCTGGCCGCCTCGCTCCGCGAGTACTTCGAATCCATGCATTTGGAGAGGGTGCAATGAGCATGAGCGAACGGTACTGGGGCACGGCGGCCCGATCGCTCCTGCGCTGGCCGCGGCCGAACTGGCCCCGCATCGCGCCACCGCTCGTCACCGGCATCGCGATCCTCCTCCTGTGGGAGGCCCTGCCGCGGGTCTTCGGGGTGTCAACCCTGCTCATTCCGCCGGCCTCCGCGGTCTTCGTGGCGTTGCTGCAGGGAATCTTCAGCGGCGTCTTCCTGGAAGCGCTCGCCGTGACCATGACCGAGGCGCTTCTCGGCTTCGTCCTCGGCTCGGTCTCGGCAATCGTGATCGCGGCCCTGATCACGCGCTCGGAGTTTCTGGAGCGGGCGCTGATGCCCTACCTTGTGGCCCTCCAGTCGCTTCCCAAGGTCGCGCTGGCACCGTTGCTCGTGGTCTGGTTCGGCTTCAGCATCGGATCCAAGATCGCCATTGCGACGATCATCTCGTTCTTTCCCGTCCTCATCAATTCCATCGTCGGGTTTTCGACGGTCGAGGCCGAGAAGCTGGAACTGATGCGCTCCCTGGTGGCGTCCCGCTGGCAGACGTTCCGCATCGTTCTGTTCCCGAACGCGCTTCCGTTCATCTTTGCCGGCCTCAACGTGGCGATCGTCTTCAGCGTGACCGGCGCCCTGGTCGGCGAGTTCGTCGGCGCGACCGTCGGCCTCGGCACCTTGCTGATGCAGATGAACTTCAACCTCGACATCGCCGGCATGTTCGCCGTGCTCGTCGTGCTCGCGCTGATGGGGGTGATCCTGCACGGGATCATACGGTTCCTGCACCGCAGGCTCGTTTATTGGGCCGAGCCGGAGAACGTCGAGCGGAACGGCTCCTGACCGGTCCGCCGCTCCTCCGGAGCCAGGTCATACGGGACAACACACAATCAAAAGGGATGGTCCGCCATGAACGAACAGCTTGTCCTGGCTGAGGTCGCGGGACCGATCGCGACGGTCACGCTCAACGATCCGCCGATGAACCCCGTCTCGACACGGACCCTGGACGCCCTGCACGCAGCGCTCGACCGGGTGGAGGCGGAGCCGTCGGTCCGCTGCGTCATCTTCACCGGGGCCGGCGAGCGGGCCTTCTGCGCGGGTGGAGACCTGCGTCAGGAATCCCAGTTCCAGGACCCGGAGGCGGCGAAGGCGTTCCGCGAGTATGGGCGACGCACGCTGAACCGCCTGGAGTGCTTTCCCAAGCCGATCGTGGCGGCGATCCACGGATACTGCATCGGCGGGGGAACGGCCCTGGCGTGGAGTTGCGACCTCCGCATCGCCGCGGACAACACCGTCTTCCGCGCGGCGGATGCCTATCTCGGCCTGATCCCGAGCTGGGGCATGGGGCTCCTGCGGCTGCCGCGCTTCGTCGGCCGCAACAAGGCCATGGACATTCTTCTGCTCGGCGGGAACTTCGGCGCCGAGGAGGCCTTCGCCATGGGGCTGGTTTCGCGGGTCGTGCCGGCCGCCAGCCTCATGGCCGAAGCGCGCGCCGCGGCGGAGCGGATCGCGGCGGCCTCGCCGACGGCCATTCTGGCGACCCGACAGGCCATCCAGTACGGATTGCGCCATTCGTGGGACGAGATGGTGCGCTTCGAAGAGGAGCTCTGCGAGCGCGTCTTCGAGCACCCGGACGCCAAGGAAGGCATGGCGGCCTTCTTCGAAAAGCGCCCGCCGCGTTTCCAGGATCGGTAATTTTCGGGAATTGCGCCATGTCGCTGCGCCGCCTCCTCTATCCCCGCTCGGTCGCCATCGTCGGCGCCTCCGACAAGATCGGGCCGGGGTTCAACGCCTGGGCCGCGCTCCAGGCCGTCGGTTTCGAGGGCGAGGTCCATCTCGTCAACCCGAACCGCGACACGCTGCTGGACCGGCCGTGCCATCCATCCTTGGCGGACGTGCCCGGCGAGCCGGACGCCGTCTTCGTCGCGGTCCAGCAAGACCGCGTGCTGGACGTCGTCCGGCAGGCGGCGGCGAAGCGGGCGGGCGGCCTCGCCATCCTGTCGAGCGGGTTCGGCGAGGCTGGGAACGACGGCGCCCGGACGCAGCGCGAGCTGGCCGAACTGGCGGCGCAGCACGATCTGGCGGTGTGCGGTCCCAATTGTCTGGGCTTCCTGAACTTCGCCGGGCGGGCCGCGCTGTTCGGCACCTCTCTGCCCAACGCGGTGAGCCGCGGCGGCGTCGCCGCCGTGGTGCAGAGCGGATCGGTCGGCATCGCGCTCCTGAACGCCGGGCGCGACCTCGGCCTCAGCCACCTGGTCACCTCCGGGAACGAAGCGGTGACGACCGTCGCCGACTACCTGGAACTGCTGGTCGAGGACCCCGACGTCCGGGTGCTCGTCGTGTTCCTCGAACAGCTCCGCAATCCGCCTAAGTTCATCGCCGCCTGCCGGCGGGCGCTCGCCCTCGGCAAGCCGGTGGTCGTGCTGAAGAGCGGGCGAACGACGCGCGGGCAGCAGGCGGTCATGGCGCACACCGGAGCGGTCGCCGGCAGCGTCGAAGTCTGCGACGCCGCCATCCGCGCCGCCGGGGCGATCCAGGTGTTCTCGCTGGACGAACTGGTGGAAACGGCGCTCCTGTTCTCCTCGCTCGAACGCTCGCTGAAGGGGCGCGGCGCGGCCATGCTCAGCCTCTCGGGCGGCGAGATCGCTCTGGCCCTCGACGCCGGGGAGCAGGCGGGCCTGCCGCTGCCGCCGGTATCGACGGCGCGCCAGGCATTGACGGAACTCCTGCCCCCCTACTCGCACATCGCGAACCCGCTCGACCTGACCTGGGCCGGCCTGTACGACCCCACCGTGGCCCGGCGCTGCGCGCAGGCGCTGGGCGAGCAGGAGAACGTCGGGCTGATCATCCTCCTGCAGGACGCGCCGAAGGGGCTGGGCACGCAGCAGGCCAACCGCTACGCCACCCTTCTGGGCATGGTCGCGGAGGGCGCGGCCCTGGCCGGCGTTCCGGCCGTCGCCGTTTCCAACATCTCCGGCGACCTCCACCCGGACTACGAGGCCATGGCGGCGCGCCACCGTGTCCCCTGCCTGCGCGGCACGGCGGAGGGTTTGACGGCGGTCGCCCGCGTGCTCACCTGGGGTGCCGAAGGCGCGGCGCAGGAGCCGCCGCGCCCCGCCGGGGCAGCGGCGGAGGCGGCCAGGGAGATCCTGGTCCGGGCCGGCGGACGGGTCCTGGCGGAGAACGACGGGCGCCGGGTCCTGGCCGCCTATGGTGTGGCGCCGTTGAGCGAGCGCGTCGCGGTCACGGCCGACGAGGCGGCGGATGCCGCCGCGGCGCTCGGCTTCCCGGTGGTCCTCAAGGCGATGGTCCCCGGCATCGTGCACAAGTCCGAACTGGGTCTCGTCCGTCTCAACATCCGCACCGCCGGTGAGGCGCGGGAGGCCGCCGAACAGCTCCTGGCCCGCGCGCGCGCCGCGGCCGGCGACGGCGAGGGCGGGAACGTCCGCCTCCTGGTTCAGGAGATGGTCGCTCCGGTCGCCGAGATTCTGGTCGGCGCGCGGGTCGATCCCGAGTTCGGACCGGTCGTGGTGGTGGGCAGCGGCGGGGTGCAGGTGGAACTGTTCAAGGACGTGGCGATCCGTCTCGCTCCGGTCTCGCCGGACGTGGCGGTCGCGATGATCCGCGAGACCAAGGCCGGCCGGTTGCTGGAGGGATGGCGCGGACGTCCGCGGGGCGACCTGGACGCGGCCGCCGCGGCCGTGGTGGCGCTGTCGCGCTTCATCGCCGAGTTCCACGAGACCATCGCGGAGGTCGAGATCAACCCGCTGGGCGTGCTGGAGGAAGGAAAAGGCTGCCGCCCGCTGGATTGTGTGATCGTGCGCGCCCCGGAGTGACGCGTGCGGGCCCGCGCCGTGAGCGGCGCCGCGATCCACCAGCCGCCCAGGCCGGACGCCAGCACCCTCAGCGTCGGTGTGCTGGTGCTCGGTTCCTGCGTGCTCACCGCGAGCCGGACGGCGGCGATGGCCTGGGTCGTCGCCGCCGCCATCGCCGTCCTGGTGGTGCGTGAGCGGCACGGGCTGCCCCGGCGCCAACTGGCCGTCTCGCTGGCGACCGGCGCCATTGGCGTGGCCTTGCTGCCCCTGGCCGATCATGCGTGGCTGCACGCCGCCGAAGGGCTGCGGATCGGAAGCACCTTCCTCGCCCTGATGGCCAGCGTGTCGTTCCTGGCGGCGGCGGCCCGGCGCAGCCCGCCCATCCGCCGGACCGCGGAGGAACTGCTGGGGCGTGGCCCGCAGCTTGGCGGGCTGCCGGTGGTCGCCGTGGCCCACCTGTTTCCGGCGCTGCTGAACATCGCCGGCACGGCGATCCTGTGCGAAATGGCGTCCACCGCCGCCCGCCCGGCGCACCCGCCCGCCCAACTGGACCAAGCGGTGTTCAGCGCCATTCACCGCGGCTTCGTCGCGGCCGTGTGCTGGAGCCCGATGTTCGGCAACATGGCGCTGCTGCTGGCCCTGTACCCGACGCTGGACTGGCCGGACGTCGCGCCGCTGGGGCTGGTCGCCGGGGGGCTGTGCTCGCTCATGACGCTCGCCGTCGGGCCTCTGCGCCGGGTCAGCGGCGGCTGGACGGGGGCGGGGCGGGAGTTGACGACGCTCGTGCGTCTGATGGTGCCGCTGGTGCTGGGGATGGTCGTGTTCCTCGCCGCTTCGCTGGCCGTGCACAAGGCCTTTGCGGTCCCAACGGCGTTGGCCATCACCGTGCTCGCCCCTCTGTTCGCCCTGCTGTGGAACCGCTGGGACGTGGGGTCGGTCGGCGGCGCGGCGGCACGAATGCTCGGCGACGCCCGCGCGGCGTTTCCGCGCATGGCGCCGGAGGCGCTGTTCTTCGCCTGTGCCGGATTCATGGCCGTGATGGTCGGCGCCGTGCTTCCACAGGATCTGATCACCGCGGCCGCCCGGCCGCTGCACGGCCATGCGGCCCTGGCTCTGTCGCTTCTTCTGGGTGCCAACATCGCCATGGCGCTGATCGGCGTCCACCCGGTCGTGACGGCCCTGCTGCTGGCCACCGCGCTGCCGCCGGACACCCTCGGCCTCGCGCCGCTGCCGCACTTCATGGCGGTCCTCGTCGGATGGGGCGTGGCCTTCAGCATCAGCCCCTTCACGCTGACGTCGGCCATGATCGCGCGCTACACGGGACATTCGCCCTTCGTGGTGGCCTACCGGTGGAATGCTCTGTTCGCGGCTGCGATGCTGGCCGTGGTGCTGCCCCTGCTCTGGATGCTTGCCGTGATGTCCTGACGGGGAACGCCGTGCCCGGATCACTGCGCGTCTGCATCATTGCTTAACCCGGTGCGTGCGCGCCACATTTTCGGAGTTCGGTGAGTTGGATCAATGCCGCCGGCTGGCCGCCTGGCATACGTTCGGCGCCACGCTTGAGAACATTGGTTGATTGAGATGAACGCGTTTGTCGATGCCCTGAAATCGCTTCTGATGCGGCTGCTGGAGCGGCCGATCGATGCATTCACCTGTGGAAGCTGCCCGAGGATGGTGCAGTGTGGACTGCCGCCGACCGAGCAATGCCTCATGAAGCTGCAACACGAAGAGCGGATGTGCATTGGCAAGTACGCTCGTTGAGCGTGGTTGCACGGATGGCCGCGCTATTACCAAGGTTCACGGCCTCGGCGCATAAGCCGGTGTGAGATTGGTTGCGGCGGGAATCTCCAGCTCGTGGAACGGCGCTCCGGAACGCGCCGATTGTTCGGAAATGCGCGTGCAGGCCGCCCCATCCCCCGACGGGGCGTCCTGCAATTCAGGAGCTGCCGCCGCGTTCCACGGAAAGCGTGCCGGCAGCCTGCGTCACGCTCGGCACCACCGGCTCCACGCCAGCCTCGGTCAGGCGCAGGTGTTCGATGATGGCGACGACCTGCGCCTCGTGCACGGCCACCAGCCGCCATTCCGAGCCGATCTTTGGATCGTTCTTCAGGTCCGACGCGACCCGGACCTCGATGTTCACCTGCGCCTCGGCAAGATTGTCGAAGGCGCCGCACAGATACCACACGTCGGTCAGGTAATTCGGACCGCGGTAGTTCACGTGGTAATCGACGGTGAGCTTTGGAGGGGGAGTCATCCTGGCGCCTCAATCCCACGGTGGCTGTCGCACCGATCCTACTGCCCGGACACGGCCGTCTCCATTCGATGAAAGGCGCTATGACGTGGGACATAGGCCAGCGATCCACAGACACTCCCGGTCGCTTGCAAATTTCAAGTCATCGTCAGATGATTTTTCTTGTCAATTAAAATATTGATAAATAAATTAAAGCGGTATTTATTCGCTTGTCCGCGAAATATTGGCTATCTCCCTAGGGGCTTACCATAGGCCAGCTGGACCGGGACGTGATTTTGTCGTAAATCCTAATCATGTGTTTGCTCATATTGGCGGATTTGATTCAAGGATCATCCGCGCACAGGTCGGGAGCGGCGGATGATGATGGCGGAAGGACGGGATCTCCAGGCGGCGGCCGTGGCGGAGCGCCTGGGTGGTCTTGGGCACCGTGCGTTTGAAGAGCGGTGCGCCCGCCTCACGCTGCTCGTCGGCGGAGGTCAGGCCGGCGCCATCCGCGACTGGCTGACCGGTGGCCCGGTCCTGAGCAACGCGATGGAACAGTCGATCGCCCGCTGGATCAAGGGCGGGATGCCGCTTCCGGAGATGCCGAGCCGCCGCACGGACAAGCGACTGGCCGCTGCGCCGCTGTGCGCGCTCAGCACCGCCGCCGCCGAGGTGCTGGGTGGCGGCAAGCGGCTGACCCTCCTGCTCGCCGCCGCGGCGCACAGTCCCGACGAGGACGTCGAACCCGCCGCACGCGGAGCGGTCGCCGCTCTGATGCAGGAGCACAAGGAGCGCCTGCTCGGCGCCGTGAACCGGCACCTGGTCGCCGCCGGCCGGGCGCCGGTCTAGGCGGCGCGAGGGGGCTGCGATGGCCATGCTCGTGCGCTTCGCCATGCCGCTGCTGGTGGTGCTCGGCCTCATGGGGTTCGCGCTGTCGCCGCTGGTGAATCACCTCGTGGGCCGCTGGTTCCAGTACGACGTCGAACTGCGGTCGAACCTGATCTTCAACGCCGTCCAGGACTCGCTGATCGGGATGGTGCAGGCCGGAGAAGGGCCGGAGATCGACACGCTGTTCCAGCGCATCACCCTGGACGAGCGCGTGCAGGCGCTCGCCCTGTGCGCGCCGGCCGGCACACCGACGCGGGCATCGCCGGGCTGGCCGATCCAGGTCGGCTGCCCGCCGGCCGGTGCGCCGCTCCGCAAGCCGCAATTCCGCACTGACCGCATCGCCGGCGGCGCGCTGCTGGTGGCGACGTTCCCCCTGGCCGTGCAGGGGAAGACTTTGGGAAGCCTGCTCATCCTCCAGGACGTCAGCTTCATCGAGCGCCGCAGTTCCGACACGCAGCTCTACCTCGCCGCGGTGCTCGTGCTGATCGGCGTCGCGGCGGCCGGCGTGACGGTGGTGGTCGCCCGCCTGACGCTGCGGCGCTGGCTGAGTTCGGTCCGGCAGTCGCTCAACCCGGCGCTGGCGGCCGGATCGCGCCCCGATCCGGCACCGGAGATGCGGCCGGTGATCGCCGAGATCCGGCAGATGCTGCGCGACCTCGACCTGTCGCGGCACACCGCGGCCGGCATCCGGGTCGAATGGTCGCCCGAGACGCTGCGCCGCGTCCTCGACAACGAGCTGCCGGGCGCCGAGGTGATCGTGGTCTCCAACCGCGAGCCCTACATCCACAACGACGACGGCCACGGCGGCATCGTGGTCCAGCGCCCGGCCAGCGGGCTGGTGACGGCGCTGGAGCCGATCACGCGGGCCTGCGGCGGCACCTGGATCGCGCATGGCAGCGGCTCCGCCGACCGTCGGGTGGTCGACCGCCACGACCATATCCCGGTGCCGCCGGAGCGGCCGACCTACACCCTGCGCCGCATCTGGCTGAGCGAGGACGAGGAGGAAGGCTACTACTACGGGCTGGCGAACGAGGGGCTCTGGCCGCTGTGCCACATCTCCTTCACCCGCCCGGTGCTGCGCGAGAGCGACTGGGAGCATTACGTCGCGGTCAACCGCCGCTTCGCCGACGCCGTGCTGCAGGAGGCGAAGACCGACGACCCCATCGTGCTGGTGCACGACTACCACTTCGCGCTGGTGCCGCGCATGGTGCGCCAGCGCCTGCCCAACGCCGTCATCATCACCTTCTGGCACATCCCCTGGCCGAACGCCGAGGTGTTCAGCATCTTCCCCTGGCGCGAGGCGGTGCTGGACGGGCTGCTCGGCAGCTCGATCATCGGGTTCCACACGCGCTTCCACTGCAACAACTTCATCGACACCGTCGATCGCTTCCTGGAGTGCCACATCGACCGCGAGCACTCGACCGTGTCGGTCGGCGGCCACGCCGCGCTGGTGCACCCCTACCCGATCTCCATCGAGTGGCCACCGTCGCCGCTCCAGGGGCAGGCACCGGCGCCGGAGTGCCGGCTGAGCGTGCGGACCCGCCACGGCCTGCCGGCCGAGACGCTGCTCGGCGTCGGCGTCGAGCGCTTCGACTTCACCAAGGGCATCCCGGACCGCTTCCGCGCAGTCGAGATGCTGCTGGAGAACCACCCGGAGCTGATCGGCCGCTTCGTCTACCTGCAGGTGGCGGCCCCGACCCGCAGCAAGCTGCCGGCCTATCGCGAGCTGCAGGCCGAGGCGACGGCGATGGCCGAGGCGATCAACGCCCGCTTCGGCCGCGACGGCTACACACCCATCCTGCTGGTTGCCCGTCACCACGAACCCAGCGACGTTTACGAGCTGTTCCGGGCGGCCGAGGTGTGCATCGTCAGCAGCCTGCACGACGGCATGAACCTCGTCGCCAAGGAGTTCGTCGCCGCCCGCGACGACGAACGCGGCGTGCTGATCCTCAGCACCTTCGCCGGCGCCTCGCGGGAGCTGCTGGAGGCGCTCATCGTCAACCCCTACGACACCCGCAGCATGGCCGAGGCGATCCGCCAGGCACTGACAATGCCGGTGGAGCAGCAGCAGGAGCGCATGCGCCTGATGCGCGACCTGGTGCGCGAGAACAACGTGTACCACTGGGCCGGGCGCATGCTTCTGGACGGCGCGCGCCTCCGCAAGCGCGGCCGCATCGAGGCCCACATCGACGCTATGGGGGCCGGGTGACCGTCGAACAGATCTTCGTGCTGGCTCTCCTCGCCGGCGTGTTCGTCGCGTTCATCCGCGAGTGGGCGCCGCCCGACCTCGTCGCGCTGGCGACCACGGCCATTCTGCTGGGCTCGGGCATTCTCGACACCGGGGAAACGCTGGATGTCTTCAGCAACGCCGGCGTGATCACCGTCGGGGCCATGTTCGTGCTGTCGGCGGCGCTCGACCGCACGGGCTGCATCGAAGCCCTGGGGAACGCCTCCATGGCGATCGTCGGCCGGTCACGCGCGGCGGCGTTCCTCGGCCTCGTGGTGCTGGCCGCGGCGGTGTCGGCGTTCATCAACAACACGCCGGTCGTGGTGATCCTGACCCCCGTCGCCATCCGCCTGTGTCAGCACTTGAAAATCGCGCCCTCGAAAATGCTGATCCCGCTGTCCTACGCGGCGGTGTTCGGCGGAACCATCACGCTGATCGGCACCTCCACCAACCTGCTGGTGGACGGCGTGGCGCAGCGGCTCGGCCAGCCGGCCTTCGGGCTGCTGGAGATCACGCCGCTCGGCCTCGTCATGACGGCGGTCGGCACCGCCTACCTCGTCGCCTTCGGAGACCGGCTGCTGCCGGTGCGCGAGACGGTGGCCGGGCTGCTGTCCGGCCAGCCGCAGCGCCAGTTCCTCACCGAGATGATCGTACCGCCGGATTCCGGCGCCATCGGCAAGACGCTGGAGGAGGCGAAGCTCGCCGCCCTGGCCGGCGGCCGCGTGGTGGATGTGCTGCGCGGCGACGAGAGCCTGCGCCGGAACCTCCGGGCGGTTCGGCTGGAGGCCGGCGACCGGCTGCTGTTCAAGACCGCGGTGAAGGGCGTCATGGGCCTGCGCGAGCAGGCAAGCGTCCTGTTCGACCCCGCCGTCCGGCTGCAGGAGGTGGCCACCCGGCGCACGGTGATCGTCGAGGGCATCGTCGGCCCGCGCTCCAGCTTCGTCGCGCACAAGCTGTCGCACTTCAACCTGCGGCGCCGTTTCGGCGTCTACATCGTGGCGCTGCACCGCCAGGGCGTGAACCTGCGCGACAAGTTCGAGGACGTCCGCATCGAGGTCGGCGACACGGTGCTGATCGAAGGCCCGCCCGACGGCATCCGCCGGCTGGTCGAGACCGGCGACCTGATGAACCTCAGCGAGCCGGAGCACCACCCGTTCCGGCGCGACAAGGCGTGGCTCGCCATCGCCGCGATCCTTGCCGTCGTCGTGCTGGCGGCGCTCGACGTTCTGCCCATCGCCGCGCTGGCGCTGATCGCCGCGGTGGCGGTGGTGGTCGCCGGCTGCCTGCCGCACGAGGACCTCTACAAGTCCATAGAATGGCGCATCCTGTTCATGATCTTCGGCATGCTGCCGCTCGGCCTGGCCCTGGAGAAGACCGGCGCCGTCCTGCTGCTGGCGAACGCGGTGGTCGAGGCGACGCATGGGCTGGGGCCGCACCTCGTGCTGTCGCTGATCTACCTGCTGGCGCTGGTGCTGACGGAGGTGGCGTCCAACAACGCGGTCGGCGTGCTGCTGACGCCGATCGCCATCGGCGTGGCGCAGCGGCTGGGCGTCGATCCGCGTCCCTTCGTGGTCGCCGTGATGTTCGCCGCGTCGAGCGGCTTCGCCACGCCGATCGGCTACCAGACGCACCTGTTCGTGTACGGCGCCGGCGGTTACAAGTACATGGACTTCGTCCGCATCGGCCTGCCGCTGGATCTGCTGTTCTGGGCGGTGGCGTCGCTGCTCATCCCCGTCTTCTGGCCGCTGTAGCCTCCCGGCCGGCGCAGGGAACCGACGAACGGTTTCCAGCGTTGTCTGCGTTGGACGCGGAGGTGTGTCCGCATGTGCACAGGAACTCGTACAGGGTCTGACGGTATGGCCGATGAAGCCAAGGCGACGAAGGTGCTTATCATCGAGGACGAACCGCTGATCGTTCTCGATCTCAAGGCCATCCTCAAGGACATGGGCTGCGACGTGTGCGGCGTCGCGGAGACGGCGGAGCAGGCGATGGAGACGGCCAAGCGGGAGGCTCCCGACCTCATCCTGGTCGACATCCGCCTGCCCGGCGAAACGGACGGCATCGACGCGGTGAAGGCGATCGTCGCGGAGCGCCCCACCCCGGTGCTCTACGTCACCGGCAACTGGCGCGAGCTGCGCAGCCGCGGCCTGCCGGACGCCATGGCCATCGGCAAGCCGTATCTGCCCTCGGTGCTGCGCCGGGCCATTCAGACCGTCATGGGGCAGGACGCCTGAGGCGCGTCACGGCGCGATGAGGCCGCCGAGCGCCGCCTTGACCGCCGCCTGGATGCGGGTGGCCACGCCCAGTTTGCGGATCGCGTTGTCGATGTGGAAGTTCACCGTCCGCTCGCTCACCCGCATCAGCACGGCGATGTCGGTGGACGACTTGCCCCGCGCCGACCAGGTCAGCGCCTCCACCTCGCGGTCGGTGAGGCGCACGGAAGGCCCCGGCTCCGTCCGCGCCGGGCTGCGGGCGATCCGGTTCCGCACGGTTTCGACCAGCAGTTCGAAGTCGATCGGCTTGACGATGTACTCGTCGCAGCCGAGCCGCCGAGCCGCGATCAGGTTCTCCCGCTGCCCGTACGCGGTCAGGAAGATGAAGGGGATGGCGCGGACCGCCGCCCCGGCCTGCGGGATGCTGCCGAGGATGTCGAAGCCGGAGAGCCCGGGAAGGTCGAGGTCGCACAGGATCAGGTCGGGGCGCCGTTCGACGATGGCCGCCAGCCCGGTGGTGCCGTCGCCGCAGGCGTCCACCTCGAACCCGGCCTCCTCCAGTTCCTCCACCAGCAATTCGCGGGTGCCGGGGTCGTCCTCGATGCAGAGGATGCGCTTGCGCTCGGTCATGGCTGATCGCCTCCGGTCCTGGAGGGCGGCTGCGGCAGCCGGACGGTGACGGTGGTGCCGGCGCCCGGGCGGCTGTCGAGAGACACCGTGCCGCCGTGTGCCGCCACGAACCGCTCCACCAGGTGCAGGCCCATGCCGGCGCCCGGCACGCCCCGGCTGTTGCCGCCGCGGTAATACGGCATGAACAGGTTCGGCAGGTCCTCGGCGCCGACGCCGGTGCCGCGGTCGGCGACGGACACCACGACCTCGTGGCCGCGGCGCAGGCCGTACACCGCGATCGGCGTGCCGGGCGGGGAGTACTTCACCGCGTTGGCCAGGATGTTCTCGAAGACCTGGAAGAGCAGCGTCTGGTCCCCCTCGATCCGCGCCGGCAGCCCGTCCAGGTCGGCCGACACCAGCGCGGCGCCGCCTTCGGCCGCGTTCTGGATGACCTCCCGCAGCAGCGCCTTGAGGTCCAGCGGCCGGACGTCCGCCCTGGGGTCGTTCCGCTCGATCGCGGCGGAGGCGAGGATGGCGGCGATGATGCGGTCGATCCGGGCCGCCGCGTCGCGGATCTTCTGCGCCCGGGCCGCGATGTCGCCCGGCGCCATGGTCCCGCTGCGCTTCAGGATCCGATAGGCCTGCCCGTCCATGACGGTGAGTGGCGTGCGCACCTCGTGCGACAGCATGGCCATGAAGCGGCGCTGGCGCTCCACCTCCTCGCGCTGCTCGTCCAGCGAGCGGTTGAGCGCCGCCTCCATGGCCACGCGGTAACGCACCAGGAACGCCACGACCCACTGCGTGGCCACGGCGATCACCCGGTTCAGGACGAAGCTCCAAGTGATCGCGTCGTCGTAGGGCTGGATGAAGAAGCCCAGGAAGGACAGTGTGGTGGCGACCGCCGCGTACAGGAACACCCGGCGGCCACCGTCGAGAAGGCTCAGGATGACCGGGATCGCGTAGGCGAAGCAGACCGAGACGTTCTCGGCCGGCGTCACCGCGTCGAGGAGGAAGATGCCGGCGATGCTGACGACGTTGAAAGGAACGACGAGCAAACCGGCCTTGGAGCGGAGTCCGATCACCGTTGCGACGGTCTTGCCTTTCTGCGTCATCGGATGTCTGGAATGGGAGCCCGCAGGGCGACGACAGTTCACGCCCATCGCAGGCCGTCCGCAAGAGAAACCGTCCATGAAGGGCGCGCCATCCCGCCGCCGATCCGACGCGGGGCGGTCGGCTCGGCGGCGGGGGCGTTCCTCCCTGGACCGATTTGTTTTTTCTGTGCTGTAGGGAGGCACAGAACAGCGCAAACGCGGCGCTCACGCCAGCTGTCAAGGTTCACAGGTGGCGCGGCGCCGCCGGCATGAAAAGGTTGGCATGGATGGCGACCGCCCGGCGGCGGACGCATGCCCCTTCACGCCGCTGACGGAACCGCTTTCCCATGGCAAACGACATCGTCCGGCGCATGGCCCGCCCGGCCAGCATGCTCCGCGAACTGCTCGACAGCGAGGCGTCGGGGGGTGTCTTGCTCATGATCGCCGCCGCGGCCGCGCTGGTCGTCGCGAACTCGCCGTGGGCATCGCTCTACGCCGCGGCGCTCCACGCGCCGCTGGCGGGCCTGGACGTGCTGCACTGGATCAACGACGGCCTGATGGCGGTGTTCTTCCTGCTGGTCGGGCTGGAGATCAAGCGTGAGCTGCAGGAAGGGCAGCTCGCGACGTGGTCCCGGCGCGCGCTGCCCGGCATCGCCGCGGCCGGCGGCATGCTGGTGCCGGCCCTGGTCTACGCCGCGCTGAACTGGAACGATCCGCAGACGCTGCGCGGCTGGGCGATCCCGGCCGCCACCGACATCGCCTTCGCGCTGGGCGTCATCTCGCTGATCGGGCCGCGGGTGCCCGCCTCGCTGAAGGTGTTCCTGGCCGCCCTTGCCGTCCTGGACGACCTCGGGGCGGTGGCGATCATCGCCGTCTTCTACACGGCCGACCTGTCGCTCGGCGCCCTGGCGCTCGCCGCGGCGGCGATGACCGTGCTCATCGCCATGAACCAGCTCGGGGTCGTGCGCCTGTGGCCGTACCTTCTGGCCGGTGCGGCGCTGTGGGTCTTCGTCCTGTGGTCCGGCGTCCACGCGACCGTCGCCGGCGTGGCGCTGGCCTTCACGATCCCGATGGCCCGCAAGGAGCACGAGGTATCACCGCTCCACCGCCTGGAACACGCCATCCTGCCCTGGGTGTCCTTCGGCGTCGTTCCGATCTTCGGCTTCGCCAACGCCGGGGTGTCGTTCGCCGGAGCCGATCTCGCGTCCGTCACCGGGTCCGTGCCGCTCGGCGTCGGGCTCGGCCTGTTCCTGGGCAAGCAGGCGGGCGTCCTGGCGGCGTGCTGGATCGCCGTCCGCCTCGGCCTCGCGCACCTGCCGTCGGGGGCGAACTGGCTTCAGCTCTACGGAGTGGCGCTGCTGTGCGGCATCGGGTTCACCATGAGCCTGTTCATCGGCGTCCTCGCCTTTCCCGCGGCTCCGGAGCTCATGGACACCGTCAAGATCGGCGTCCTTCTGGGATCGACGCTGTCGGCGCTGGCCGGGTGGTTGATCCTGCGCAGCGCGCCGTTGCGCCGGACCGTCGCGGAAGGCGCCCGGCCATGACCTTGAGCGACGAGCAGACACGCTGGCTTCTAACCGCCCGCCCCGATACCTGGCAGCTCGACGACGGCGCCTCGGACGACCTGATCTACGAGTGCATCGCCATAGGCTTGGTGGAGGTGGGCCACCGCCGCGGACAATGGAAGCTGACGGCGGCCGGCCATCACGTGTGGTGCATGCTGCGCGGGCGATAGAGTCTCCTCCGGCGTGGCACGGATGACCGCCTCGTTGGAGCCGGTTCGCCGCGTGGCAGCGCAGGACGTTGTTGCAGTGGGGCGATGATTAGGCATCGCCGTCCAGGCCCTGAATTGCATGCTCGACCTCGGACACCCGGACTCCGTCCGCATCCGATGAGCAGGCGCACCAAGCTGTCGGTATCAGCTCTCGTCACCCCGGTGCAGCCGCGTCAGCGCCCACGCGCCCGGACGTTGTCTGCGATGTCCGCTTCAGCGAACCGGTCGGCCGACACAGGACGAAGCGGTGAAGGCAGCGCGGCTCGCGCGGGCCTCGAGCCGGCACCGAAGCGGAACCGCTCTGTCGCAATTTGTCTGATAACGTTGGTAGCAAGCGCAGGCTGAACCGCTAACTATAGTTGACCGATCGATACAATTTGTTTTAATAGGCTACTAATGCGTTGGCCTGCGGATGCAATCCTCTTCCCTATTGATTCAGCACCCCAATCCCATGCGCAAGCCTGTCTTGCAGTCCGCGGACAATGCTCAGGCTGACCTGAAGCAGAGTTTGTGGGCGGGACGGGTCTATTAGCGATTTATTGTCTCCAGGCTCAAATGCTGCGGGTGCCAAGCGTGCGCAATTCGTTGAAGGTCATCCTGGAGCCGCGGCTCGTGTTCGATGGCGCTGCGGTGGCCACGGCTTCCCACACGGCGGCCGACGTCATCGACCAGTCCAAGGACACCGCTGCGCACGACGCGCCAGCGCACGGCGCCGCGTCCCACGACGACGCTTCCGGCGCCGCGGCGGCGCCCGCGCCTGTGGACGCCCCGCACGCCGACCCCGCGGCCGCGGCGGCGCCGATCCCCGCCGACGGCCGGGCAATCGCTCCCCCGGCGGCGCCGGTGCAGGAGATCGTTTTCGCCGATTCCCGGATCGAGGGGCTGCAGACGCTGCTGTCCGGGGTGCCGGCGGGGGTTGCGGTCGTGGTGCTCGACCCCACGCGCGACGGCATCGAACAGATCAGCGAGACGCTCGCCGGACGCACCGGGATCGAGGCCATCCACGTGCTGTCGCACGGCTCCGACGGGTCGGTGACGCTGGGCGGCAGCACGCTGAACGCCGTGACGTTGAGCGCCCGTGCGGAGGACGTGGCGGGCTGGCGCGACGCGATGGCCGACGACGCCGACATCCTGCTGTACGGCTGCGAGGTGGCGGAGACCCAGCGCGGCAAGGCGTTCGCCGACACGCTCGCCGTCCTGACCGGCGCCGACGTCGCCGCCTCGGACGATGCGACCGGCGGTGCCGGGCACGGCGGCGACTGGATCCTGGAATACCGGACCGGCGGCATCGAGGCGTCGGCGGTCATCTCCGACGACGCCCGCGCGCAGTGGGACGGGCTGCTCGCCGCGCCGTCCATCACCGCGCCGACCGACCCGCTGGCGGCGACCGAGGACACCACGCTCGCCATCACCGGCATCAGCGTATCGGACGCCGATGCCACCGACACCCTGACGGTGACGGTCAACGTCAGCAACGGCACCCTGGCGGCGACCGGCGGCACGCTGAGCAACGGCGGCAAGACCCTGACGGTCAGCGGCACCGACCAGGATGCGATCAACGCCGTCCTCGCCGGCCTGACCTACACACCCAACACCAACAGCAACGCGGGCGACCTGCTGCGGGTGCAGGCCAGCGACGGCACCACCACCACGACCCAGGATCTGACCATCACGGTGGCGGCGGTCAACGACGCGCCGACGCTCACCAAGAACACCATCTTCAGCCCGGTGACCGAGGACAGCGGAGCCACCGGCGGGACGCTGGTGTCGGCGCTGCTCGACCAGGCGGGCTATGGTGACGTGGACAGCGGTGCGCTCCGCGGCATCGCCATCGTCGGCACGACCTTCTACCAGGGCACCTGGCAGTATTCGTCGGATGGTTCGACCTGGAACGACGTCGGCAGCCGCAGCGATTCCAGCGCCCTGCTGCTGCAGGCCGACGCCGGCACGTCCATCCGCTTCATCCCGGGAAGCAACTTCAACGGCACCGCCACGCTGCAATTCCGGGCGTGGGACCGCACCAGCGATTCGGCCGGCGCCACCGTCGACCTGACACTGCCCGGCGCGACCGGCGGCGGCACGGCGTTCAGCGCCAGCCGGCAGACGGCAACGATCAACGTGCTGCCGGTGAACGACGCCCCCACCCTGTCGCCCTACACCGTGTTCATCGACGAGGGCGCCGGCAACACCGTCAAGCTGACCACCAGCGCGTTCGGCCTCTACGACCCGGACATGGGCGGCCTGCTCAACAGCAACCCGCAGTACGCGCGCCAGATCATGTTCAAGCTGACGGAGCTGCCCGATCCGGCGAAGGGCGTGCTGCGCTTCGGCAACGACCGGCTGGTGGTCGGCTCCATCTTCTCGCTGCAGGACGTCATCGACGAGAAGATCACCTACCGTCACACCGGCTACCAGACCACGGCCGCCGGCGGCACCGCGGACTCCTTCAAGGTCACGGTGGACGATGGCGCCGGCGGCACGGTCGACGCGACGCGGATCGACATCGCCATCCGCGCCGTCAACCAGGCTCCGGCGCCGACCATGACGCTCGACGGCACCGCCTACGAAGGGCGCAAGAACGTCGGCCTGACGCTGAGCGTCGCCGACCCGGACCAGACCTCCGGAACCTGGGCGGTGGCGTTCACCAACGTTCAGCCGGGCGCCGGCGTGCTCTACCGCGACCTCGACGGCAACAACCGCTACGACGCCGGCGAGGAGGTGACGGAGGGCAGCACCTACACAGGCGCGCTGAGCGGGCTGCGCCTGCGCTACGACGTAGACGGCGCAGAACCGTCCGCCATCGCGCCGCGCTTCACCGTCACGGTGACGGACGACGGCGGCGGCACCACGCCCGTCGCCACACTGACCGGCAGCACCACCTTCTCGATCAGCGTCCAGGAGAACAACGACGACCCCGTCCTCACCACCTTCCCTGACAACGGCGGCACCGGGCTGACCATCGCCCGCACGGTCGACACCCAGGAAGCCCGGGTGATCGCGCTGGACACCAGCATCCTGAACGTCACGGACACGGACTCCGGCAACACCAACATCTCCTTCAACATCCTGTCGGCGCCCGACGGCGGCGTCGGCACGGTCCAGGTGCTGCGCGGCGGGACGTGGCGCAACCTGGGTGCCGGCGCCAACTTCACGCTGGCCGAGGTGATCGCCGGCAGCGTCCGCTACTACGTGCGGACCAGCGCGGACGGGACGCACGCCGACCAGCTCCGCTTCCAGATCCGCGATAGCGAGATCACCGCCTTCTCGACGGTGCGGCAGGTGGTCGACCCGCGCGACGGCGGCGCACGCGACGCCGCCGACACCGCCTACCTGACCTTCACGCTCGACCTCTCGGTCACGGTGAACGGCAGCCCGCCGGGCGGCGAGGGCGGCCCCATCGACCCGCTGACCTTCATCACCAACCTGGCGCCGACCGGCGTCACCGTGGTCGATATCGGCACGGTGCACGTGGAGGAAGGCGGCGTCATCCGCTTCACCCGCGACGCCGCCGGCCAGCCGCAACTGCTGACCACCGACCCGGACACGGCGGACGCGCAGCTCGTCTACCGGCTCACCTCGCTGCCGACGGGCGGCGCCATCCAGCTCTACACCGGATCGGGCGACCCGGCGACGGACACCGAGAACTGGCGCACGCTGAACATCTACAGCTCCTTCACCCAGGCCGACGTGAACGCCGGCAAGGTGCGCTTCAGCCACGACGGCGGCGAGGACTTCCTCCAGTCCTTCAGCTTCACGGTGTCGGACGGCGCCAACGTCACCGCGGTGCAGACGGTCAACATCGACGTTACCCCGGTGAACGACACCCCGACCGCGACCACCAGCGGCACGGCACAACTGGTCGAGCGCAACCTCGCCAACCTCTCGGACACCTCGCCGGACAACGGCTACTACGTCTTCAACACCGGCGGCCGCGTGCAGATCACGCTGGGCGACGTGGACGGCAGCGGCGACAAGACCGGCGACGTCGCGCACCAGTCCACCGACACCCAGATCGGCTTCACCGTGGTGACCGGCCCGGCCGGCGGCGTGCTCCAGGTGTTCCGCAGCGGGTCGTGGCAGGCAGTGGTGGCGGGCGTCACCTTCATCACGCGCGCCGAGCTGGCGGCCGGCTCCTTCCGCTACGTCCACAACGGCGACGAGGTCTTCTCCGACAGCTTCACCATCCGCCCGGACGACGGGCGCGGGCAGCCGAACAGCGTCGGCGCCGACCGGGTGGTCAACCTGTCGATCGCCCGCTTCAACGACCCGCCGGCCGCGCAGACCAACACCGGCCTGCAGGTGGTGGAGGGCGGCACGGGGGTGATCGGCGGCGTGGACGGCAACGGCGACCCGCTGTCGGGCTCCGGCACGGCCTTCGCGGGCACCGGCAAGGCAACGTTGCTCTACACCGATCCCGACAACACCACGCTGCAGCGCCAGTACCTCATCATCGACGCGGTGGACAACGGCACCCTGAAGCGCGACGGCGTGGCGCTCGGCCGCCTCAGCGTCTTCACCCAGGAGGACCTGGACGCCGGCCTGATCACCTACGAGCACAACGGCGGCGAGGTGTTCACCGACAGCTTCTCCTTCCTGGTGAGCGACGGCGGCGGCACCTCCGTGTTGGGCACCTTCAGCATCAAGGTGCTGCCGCGCAACGAGGCGCCGACCATCGGCACGCTGCCGACCTACCGCATCCTCGACAGCGCGGCGCCGATGACCTTCACCGGCGCCAACACCATCACGCTGGCCGACGGCGACCTCGTGTCGGTGGACACCGCGGCCGGCGAGACCGACATTCTGCGCGTCACGCTCGACGCCCAGGTCAACGGCACCACCTACGCCGACGGCGCCCTGACGCTCGGCACCACCACCGGCCTGACCGTCGTCTCGGGCACCAACGGCACCTCCGGACGTCTGGTGGTCGAGGGCACGCTGGCCGACCTCAACGCCGCGCTGGCGACGCTGAGCTACCAGATCGGCCACGACGCCAACGCGGTGGTCGACCTGGTCATCACCGCCGACGACCGCACCAACGGCGGCGCCAACGGCGGCCTGACCAACGAGAACGGCAACCCGCTCGACGCCGCCAACAACACCGCCGTCAAGACGGTGCGGCTCTATGCGTCCTACACCCAGGACGACCCGACCCTCGGCGGGCCGACCGCGCTGACGGTCAACGAGGACGCGACGCTGGCGTTCAAGAACGCCAACGGCAACAGCTTCGCGCTGCAGATCAGCGATGCCGACGGCTTCAGCGTCAGCGACGCGGCCGGCACGGTGACGCTCGGCGTGCAGCACGGCACGTTGTCCATCGGCGCCGCCAACGGCGCCACGGTGACCGGCAACGGCACCGGCGGCCTGACGCTGCGCGGCACGCTGGCGCAGGTGAACGCGGCGCTGCTGACCATGACCTACGCCGCGACGGCGGACTACAACGGCACCGACACGCTGTCGGTCACCGTCGCCGCCAAGACCGGCGCCTACGGCCTGGGCGGCGCCTCAGACGTCAGCGGCACCTACGCCATCACCGTCAACCCGGTGAACGACACGCCGACGGCGACCAGCGCCGGGGCGGAGACGCAGGTCGTCAACCAGACCACGCCCTACGTCTTCAGCGCCGCCACCGGCAACCTGATCAGCGTCGGCGACGGCAAGGACGGCGGCGCCACCCGGTTCCAGGACACGGTGACGGTGACCGTGTCGCTCACCGGCGATTCCACGGGCGTGCTGACCCTGATCGGCGGCACCACCGGGCAGGGCAGCGTCACGCTGACCGGCACGCTGGCGCAGGTGAACGCGGCGCTGGACGGCATGACCTACACGCCGAGCAACTACGACCTCGACGCCACCGTGCGGCTGACCGTCACCATCGACGACGCGGCGGACGGCGGAACGGCGCTGGCCGGCGGCGTCGGCGCCGCGCAGACGGCGAGCGTCAGCGTCGACCTCAACGTCTCCAACGCCGATGACGCCCCCACCCTGACCGCGCCCGGCGCCATCGACCCGGTGAACGAGGACACGTCGATCACGCTGACCGGGGCCGGCAAGGTCTTCGTCCTGGCCGACACCGACGACTTCGGCGCCGGCGGCATGAGCGTGACGCTGAGCGTGGACCACGGCACCCTGAGTCTCGTCGCCAACGACGGCGCCACGGTGACCGGCGGCGGCACCGCGACGCTGACCATCACCGGCACCAAGCAGCAGGTCAACGACGCGCTGGATGGCCTGAAGTTCACGCCGACCGCGGACTTCCACGGCACCGCGACCATCACCGCCAACGCCTCGGACGGGATCCTGCCGGCGCTCCAGGTCACCAAGGCGATCACCGTCAGCCCGGTCAACGACCGCCCGGCCGCGGCGGGCTCGGTCAGCGTCGGCACCGTCACCGAGGACACCACGCCGGCCGGCACCGATCTGGCGACGCTGCTCGGCGGCAAATACTCGGACGCGACCGACAACCAGACCACCCAGGGCGGCGACAGCACGGCGACGCCGCTCGCCCACGTCGCCATCGTCGGCAGCACCGGCTACACCGCGGCCCAGGGCACCTGGCAGGTGTCGGACGGGTCGGGCGGCTGGATCAACGTGCCGACCTCGGGCCTGTCGGCCAGCGCCGCGCTGGTCGTTTCCGCCGACCGCACCATCCGCTTCGTGCCGGCCGCCGACTTCCACGGCACGCCGGGCTCGCTCACCGTGCGCCTCGCCGATGGCAGCGCCACCATCACCGACAGCGCCAGCGCCGCAGCCGGGCAGCTCAAGGACCTCTCGGCCGACGGCGGCACCGGGACCACCGGCGCGTGGTCGAGCGGCAGCGTGACGATCACCGCCACCGTCGCCAACGTCAACGACCGGCCCACCGCCGCCGCGGCCACGCTGGCCGCGGTGGCCGAGGACACCGCCGCCGCCTCGATCACCGGCGCCACCGTCGCCAGCCTCGTCGCCGGGAAGTACGGCGACACCCGCGACAACCAGAGCGGAATCGCCGGCGGCACCAACGCCTCCACCCCGGTCGGCGGCATCGCCGTCGTCGGCAACGCCGCGAACGCCGCGACCGAGGGCACCTGGTACTACGACGCCGGTTCCGGCTGGGTGGCGATCGGCACGCCGGCCGACGGCAGCGCGATCCTTCTGCCCACCTCGGCCAGCCTGCGCTTCGTGCCGGTGGCGGACTTCAACGGGACGCCGGGCGCGCTCACCGTGCGCTATGCCGACAGCGCGGTGACCTTCAGCGCCGGCAGCGACATCAGCGCCACGGCCGCGGACGACACCGGCACCTGGTCGGCGACCACGACCATCGGAACCTCGGTCAGCGCGCGCAACGACGCGCCGGTGCTGTCCGGCACCGCAGCCAGCCCGACGGTGGCCGAGAACGCCGGCACCGGCTCCGGCACCGCCGCGGTGAAGCTGATCACCGCCGGCACCGCGGGCGTGTCGGACATCGACTTCGCCACCGCCAGCTTCGGCGGCGGCACCATCACCGTGTCCTTCACCGAGGCCACCAATCCCTACCGCACCGGCGACGTGCTGGAGCTGGGCAGCAGCTTCCCGGCCAGCGTCGTCGCCTCGGTCAGCGGCGGCAACGCGCAGGCGCTGGTCATCACGCTGGGCGCCAGCGCCACGGAGGCCACCATCCAGCAGGTGCTGGAGGCGATCCAGTACCGTTCCACCAGCGACAACCCGACGGTCTACGGCACCGACCTCGACCGCACCTACCGCATCAGCTTCACCGACGGCAACAACAACGGGCTGGCCGGCGGCCCGTCGTCGCTGGCGTCGGCCACGACCATCGACGGCACCATCCAGTTCACGCCCGTCAACGACCCGCCCAACGCCGTCGACGACACGAACACGCTGACCGAGGACACCGCCAGCGTCAGCGGCAACGCCCGCAGCAACGACACCGACCCCGACACCCAGACCAGTTCGCTGACGGTCACCGCGGTCACCTTCGGCGCGACGGGCGGCACGGTGGGTTCGGCATTGGCCGGGGCCTACGGCTCGCTGACGCTGAACGGCGACGGCACCTACAGCTACGCGCTGAACACCGGCAACCCGGCGGTGCAGGCGCTGCGCACCAGCACGGACACGCTGACCGAGACCTTCACCTACACCCTGTCGGACGGCGCGCTGACCGACACCGCGACCATCACCATCACCATCACCGGCGTCAACGACGCGCCGGTGGCGGTGGCGGATTCGCTGAACGCGGTGGAGGACGGCGGCGCGGTGTCCGGCAACGTGCTGACCAACGACACCGACAAGGACAGCGGCGACACCAAAACGGTGACGCAGGTCAACGGCGCCCCCGGGAAGGTCGGCGCCACCGTCGCCGGGGCGAACGGCTACGGCAGCTTCGTGATCGGCTCCAACGGCGCGGTCACCTACACCATCGACAACAGCAAGCCGGCCGTCCAGGCCCTGGCGCAGGGCCAGACGGTCACCGACACGGTGACCTACCAGACGAGCGACGCCGCGGGCGGCACCTCCACCGCGACCGTCACGGTGACCATCACCGGCGCCAACGACGCGCCGGTCGCCGCCAACGACACCGGCAGCGTCGCCGAGGACGCGGCGACCGCCGCCACCGGCAACGTGCTGACCAACGACAGCGACGTCGACACCGGCGCCACCCGCAGCGTGACCGCGGTCTCGCTGGGCGGCACCGGCGGCACGGTGGGGGAACCGCTCACCGCCGCCTACGGTTCACTGACGCTGAACGCCGACGGCACCTGGAGCTACGCCATCGACAACGCCAAGGCCGCCGTCCAGGCGCTGGCGGCCGGCGAGACGCTGACGGAGACCTTCGGGTACACCGTCGCCGACGAGCACGGCGCCACCGCCACGGCGACGCTGACCGTCACCATCACCGGCGTCAACGACGCCCCCGTCGCGGTCGCCGATACCGGCACCATCGCCGAGGACGCGGCGACCGCCAGCACCGGCAACCTGCTGGCCAACGACACCGACGTCGACACCACGAACACCCACAGCGTCACCGCCGTGTCGTTCGGCGCCACGCCGGGCACGGTGGGCTCGGCGTTGAACGGCGCCTACGGAACGCTGACGCTGAACAGCACCGGCGCGTGGAGCTACAGCATCGACAACACGAAGGCCGCGGTGCAGGCGCTGCGCACCAGCGGCGACACGCTGACCGAAACCTTCACCTACACCAACCGCGACAGCAGCGGCGCCACCTCCACCAGCACGCTGACCATCACGATCACCGGCGTGAACGACACGCCCGTGGCCGTGGCCGACACCCTCGACGTCAACGAGGACGGCGCCGCGGCGACCGGCGCCGTGCTGGCCAACGACACCGACGTGGACAGCGCCGACACCAAGACCGTGTCGCAGGTGAAGGGCAGCGCCGGGAACGTCGGCACGGCGGTCACCGGCAACAGCGGCTACGGCAGCTTCACCATCGCCGCCGACGGCACCGTGTCCTACGCGGTGAACAACAGCCTCGCCGCCGTCCAGGCGCTGGCGGTGGGCGAGTCGCTGACCGACAGCGTCTCTTACCAAATGCGCGACACGGCCGGCGCGGTGTCCACGGCGACGGTCACCGTGACCATCCACGGCGTGAACGACGCCCCTGTCGCGAACGACGACACCGGCACCATCAGCGCCACCACGACCGCACCCGCCACCGGTACCGTGCTGACCAACGACACCGACGTCGACACGCACGACACCCACACGGTCACGGCGGTGTCCTTCGGCGGCGCACCGGGCACCGTCGGCCAGCCGCTCACCGGCAGCTACGGCACCCTGACGCTGAACGCCAACGGCACCTGGAGCTATGCGGTCGACACCGCCAACGCCGCGGTGCAGGCCATCGCCGACGGGGAGACGCTGTCCGAGGTC
This sequence comes from Azospirillum sp., assembly GCF_050789165.1. Classification (NCBI taxonomy): domain Bacteria; kingdom Pseudomonadati; phylum Pseudomonadota; class Alphaproteobacteria; order Rhodospirillales; family Azospirillaceae; genus Azospirillum; species Azospirillum sp. Next base: position 39,346 of record NZ_JBOZRT010000029.1, on the reverse strand, counting down.
TTCACCTACACCAACGCCGACAACAACGGCGGAACCGCCACGGCGACGCTGACCATCACCATCCGCGGCACCAACGCCGACCCGGTCGCGGTGGCCGACACCGGCAGCACCGTCGAGGACGCGACCACCGCGGCCACCGGCAACGTGCTGACCAACGACACCGACACCGACACCAGCGACACCCACACGGTCACGGCGGTATCCTTTGGCGGCACGCCGGGCACCGTCGGCCAGCCGGTCAACGGCGCCTACGGCAGCCTGACGCTGAGCAGCAGCGGCGCCTGGAGCTACAGCATCGACAACGCCAACGCCGCCGTGCAGGCGCTGGCGGCCGGCGCCACGGTGACGGAGACCTTCACCTACACCAACACCGACAGCAGCGGCGCCACCTCGTCCAACACGCTAACCATCACCATCACCGGCGCGAACGACGCGCCGGTCGCCACCGGCGACACCGGCAGCATCGCCGAGGACGCAGCGGTCGCCGCCACCGGCAACGTGCTGACCAACGACACCGACGTCGACACCGGCGCCACCCGCAGCGTGACCGGGATCGCCTTCGGCGGCACGGCGGGAACGGTCGGCACCGCGCTCACCGGCGGTTACGGCAGCCTGACGCTGGGCAGCACCGGCGCCTGGAGCTACAGCATCGACAACGCCAACGCCGCCGTGCAGGCGCTCGCCGTCGGCGAGACGCTGACCGAGACCTTCACCTACACCATCGCCGACGAGCACGGCGCCACCGCCACGGCGACCCTGGTGGTGACCATCACCGGCGCCAACGACGCCCCCGTCGCGGTCGCCGACACCGGCACCATCGCCGAGGACGCGGCGGCCGCCGCCACCGGCACCGTGCTGGCCAACGACACCGATGTCGACACCTCGAACACCCACACAGTGACCGCCGTGTCCTTCGGCGGCACGGCGGGAACGGTCGGCCAGCCCCTCGCCGGCGGCTACGGCAGCCTGACGCTGAGCGGCACCGGCGGCTGGAGCTACAGCCTCGACAGCACCCTGCCCGCCGTGCAGGCGCTCGCCGTCGGCGAGACGCTGACCGAGACCTTCGCCTACACCAACACCGACAGCAGCGGCGGCACCGCCAGCAGCACGCTGACCATCACCATCACCGGCACCAACGACGCCCCGGCGATCGGCGGGACGCCGAAGCTGACCGGCGCGGTGGCGGAGGACACGGGCGGGACGCTGAGCGACAGCGGCACGATGGCCTTCACCGACGTGGACCTCACCGACGCGCACACCGTCACGGCGACGTTCGCCTCGTCGTCGTACGGTTCGCAGCTCGGCACGCTCACGGCAGCGAAGGGCGCGGACACCACCGGCACCGGGACCGGCGGGCGTATCGGCTGGACCTACACGGTCGACAACGCGGCGGTGCAGTTCCTGTCCGCCGGGCAGACCATCACCGAGACCTACACGGTCACCGTCTCGGACGGGCACGGCGGCACCGACAGCCGCACGGTCACCGTGACCATCACCGGCGTCAACGACACGCCGACGGTGACCGGCACGCCGGACCTCACCGCCGCGGTGACCGAGGACGCCTCCTCGCCGACGCTGAGCCGCAGCGGCACCTGGGCCTTCACCGACGCGGATCTCTCCGACGCACACACGGTGACGGCGACGTTCAGCGGATCGAGCCGCGGGACCCAGCTCGGCAGCATGACGGCGGACACCAGCGGCGGTACGGTGCGCTGGACCTACACGGCCAGTAACGCGGCCGTGCAGGTCCTGGCGGCCGGCGAGACCGTCACGGAGACCTATACGGTCACCCTGTCCGACGGCAAGGGCGGCACCATCGCGCGCGACGTGACGGCGACCATTACCGGCACCAACGACGCTCCGGTCATCGCCGCCTCGTCCCGCCTGTCCGGCGGGGTGGTGGAGGACGCGTCCTCGCCGACGCTGCGCGACAGCGGCACGATGGCCTTCACCGACGTGGACCTGACCGACGCGCACACGGTTTCGGCGACGCTCGCGTCCTCCACCAACGGCGCGCCGCTCGGCACGCTGAGCGTTACGAAGACCGCCGACACCACCGGCTCGGGCGCCGGCGGCCAAGTGACGTGGACCTACACGGTGGACAACGCCGCGGTGCAGTTCCTGGCGGCCGGCCAGACCGTCACCGAGACCTACACGGTCACGGTGTCCGACGGGCACGGCGGCACCGACACCCGCACGCTGGTGCTGACCATCACCGGCACCAACGACGCCCCCACGGTCACCGGCGCCCCGCCGGAGGTGGCCGGCCGCGCCGGGCAGGCGCTGGCGCTGACCGTGGACCGCGGCCGCTTCGCCGACGTGGACGTGGCGGACAGCCTGCGCTTCACCGCGACGCTGGCCGACGGGTCGCCGCTGCCGTCCTGGCTGTCCTTCTCGCCCGACAGCCTCACCTTCGCCGGCACGCCGCCGTCGGGCACGGCCGGCAGCTTCGTGGTCGTCCTGCGGGCGACCGACCAGCCCGGCGCGTCGGCGACGCTGGACGTGCGCTTCACCATCACCGCCGACCCCACGGTCGTCACCGCGCCGACCACGGTGACGCCGGGGACCGCCACCCCGACGGCGGTGCAGACCACCCCCACCGCGCCGACGCCGGTGGCGCCGCTGCTCACGGTGGTGACCGGGCCCTCGCCGGGGGGCACCGGCGGCCTGACGACGAGCAGCACGGCCACCGGCGGAACGATCACCGGCGGAACCGTCACGACCGGAGCCGGCGTCGCGCCAACCGCGCCGCTGACCACGTTCGTCGACGCGGCCACGCTGGTGAGCGGCAGCAGCACGACCACCGGCTTCGGTGCCGAGGCGGTGGTGGCGGCGACCAGCCTGACCCGCCGGGGCAACGAGGCCGGCGGCCTGCTGTCAACCGACGCCGTGTTCCGCCAGACGACCTCGGCCAACGTCGAGCTGTTCCTCAGCGGCTCGGTCGGCAACCAAGTGATGCTGCCGCTGCAGCAGACCAGCTTCCAGGTGCCGCCGACCGTATTCCGCCACACCAACCCCGGCGAGAAGCTGGCCTATCAGGCGGTCCGCCCGGATGGCAGCCCGCTGCCCAACTGGATCCAGTTCGACGCCCAGAACCTGACGTTCCGCGGCACGCCGCCGGCCGGGGTGAAGGGCAACGTCGACATCGTGATCGTCGCCAAGGACACCCGCGGCCATCAGGCGGCGGCGCAGTTCCGCATTCTGGTCGGCCAGGATCTCCGCACCAACACGCCGGTCGACGACGCCCAGCGGCAGAGCGGCAACCCGAACCGCGCGCCGGCGCCCGAACCCGCGGCGGAGGCCGCCCCCGCCGAGCGGCGGGCCGACGCCGGCGCGGCCGCGGACATGGAGGTCGGCATGGACGTGGAGCCCTTCGCCGGCATGCCCGCCGGCCGGACGAGCTTCACCGCGCAGCTCCACGCCGCGGGGGCGCCGGGCGTGCTGGCCGAAGCGCGCGCCCTGCTGGACGCCCTGCTGCTGGCCGCCGACGTGGAGCGCGACGCCGCCTGATCCACACTTGTCCCACCCCGATCCACAGCCCTCCCGCCATAGTTGCTTTTGCCTCAAAGGTCAGCTTTCCCGCATGCCCGCCCTCCGCCTTCTCCGTTCGACGTCCGCGTCCGCATTGCTCCTGCTGCTCGGCGCCTGCGCCGTGGCGCCCGATCCGATCCGGCCGGAGCAGCACTTCGCCCGCGCCCAGGCCGACGTCGGGGCGCTGTACGCGAACCAGCCGCCGATCACCGGTCCGCTGACCCAGCACGAGGCGGTGGCGCGCGCGCTCAAGTACAACTACGACCACCAGCTGGCGCTGACCGAGGCGGCGCTGCAAGACCGGCAGTTCGACGTGGCGGTGTTGAACATGATGCCGCGTCTGGCGGCCAGCGCCGGCTACACCGGGCGCAACAACGAGAACGCCTCGTCCAGCCTGTCCATCCTCACCCGGCGGCAGTCGCTGGAGCCCTCGACCTCGCAGGACCAGCACCGGCGGACCGGGGACCTCGCCTTCTCGTGGAACCTGCTGGACTTCGGCGTCAGCTACTTCCAGGCGCGCCAGCAGGCCGACCGCGCGATGATCGCGGTGGAGCGGCGCCGCCGCGTGGTGAACAACATCGTCAAGGAGGTGCGCTCGGCGTTCTGGCGGGCCGGCACCGCGCAGCGCCTGCTGCCGCGCATCGACCCGCTGATGCGCGAGGCGGAGAAGGCTCTGGCTGCCAACACCCAGATCGAGGCGGAGGCGCTGGCCCCCGTCATGCAGACGCTGGAATACCGCAAGAACCTGCTGCAGGTGATCAGCCAGCTGCGCCGCCTGCGTTCCGAGCTGTCGGTGGCGAAGGCGCAACTGGCGGCGCTCATCAACGTGCCGCCGAACACCGCCTTCACGGTGGAGGAGCCGCCGAACGCGCCCGAAGTGCCGCGCAGCCTGTCGGTGGACGTGGCGACCCTCGAAATGATGGGCCTGTCGCAGCGCCCCGAACTGCGGGAAGAGGCCTACCAGGAGCGTGTCGACCGCAACAACCTGTACAAGGAGATCACCCGGCTGCTGCCGGGCCTGTCGCTGCTCGGCTCGCTGAACTTCGACAGCAACTCCTACCTGGTGAACAACCTGTGGGCCGAGGCGGGCGTGCGCGCCACCTTCAACCTGGTCAACCTGATCAGCGCCCCCGCCACCATCAACGCCGCCGAAACGCAGATCGAGGTGGCGAAGACCCGGCGGATGGCGCTGTCGGTGGCGGTGCTGACCCAGGTCAACGTCAGCTACCAGCAGTTCGTCCGTGCGGTCGAGACCTTCGACACCGCGCAGGAGATCTCGCTCGTCGAGGGCCGCATCGCCAAGGCGGTGAACGACGGCGGCCTCGCCCAGGCGGAACCGGAGTTCGAGCGCATCCGCCGCGGCCTGTCCGCCGTCGCCGCCGAGCTGGACCGCGACCGCGCGTTCACCGACCTGCAAGGCGCGCTCGGCAACCTCTACACCTCCGTCGGCCTCGACCCGGTCCCGGTGTCGGTGGAGACCGACAACCTCGACGCGCTGCGGATCCTGGTGAAGGCCTCCCTGGCGGATCTGGACAAGGGGAAGCTGCCGCCCCTGGCCACCGAGCTGCCCGCCGCCAAGGCCGATGATAAGACCGATGACAAGGCCGCGGCGCCGGTGGCGGCAGCGCCGGCCACCACCCTGATCGTCGGCGGACCGGCCTCATGAGCCCGCGCGCGCTGGCCGGCATGGTCGTGGCCCTGACGGCGCTCGCCACGCCGGCGGCCGCGCAGGCGCTCTCCCCGCTGGTCCTGCCCGAGCGCGAGATCCGCGCCCAGGTCACCGCGCGCACCAGCACCGTGCTGGCCAGCGGCATGGCCGGCCGCATCGTCGAGCTGCCGGTGCAGGACGGCGACACCTTCAAGAAGGGCGACGTCCTCGTGCGCTTCGACTGCGCCGTCCAGGAAGCCCAGCTCGCCCGCGCCAACGCGGTGCTGGAGAAGGCCCGGCGCGTGCTGGAGGTGAACGAGAAGCTCCGCCAGCTCGGCTCGATCAGCGCCAAGGAGATCAGCGTCGGCCACGCCGACGTCGCCGAGGCCAGCGCCGAGGTCGGCATGATGAAGGCGCTGGTGTCGCGCTGCGCGGTGGTGGCGCCCTTCGCCGGCCGGGTGGCCGGGGTGTCGGCGCGCCAGTACCAGTTCATCGGCGAGGGGCAGCCGCTGGTCGACATCCTCGACGACCGCGAGCTTGAGCTGGAGGCCATCGTGCCGTCGCGCTGGCTGGCGTGGCTCACCATCGGCCGGCGCTTCCAGGTGGTGGTGGACGAGAACGGCCGCACCTACGAGGGCGAGGTCGCGCGCCTGTCCGGCCGCGTCGATCCGGTCAGCCAATCGATCAAGCTCTACGCCCGAATCCGCCAGCCCGACGACCGGCTGCTGGCCGGCATGAGCGGGCGCGCCATCATCGTCCCGCCACCGGACGCCGTCCCATGACCGCGGCGGCGAGTGGACAGCTGAACCGGCAATTGCTGCGCCTGTCGGCGCTGCTGCAGCTGGAGAAGCGCGCGCGCAACGCGGCGCAGAACGAGCTGCCCTTCGTCATGGTCAACGAGACGGCCGAGGTCCTGCCCTACCAGCAGGCGGCCTTGTGGGAGGGCGGCGCCGGCGGTCGCGTCGCCGCGCTGTCCGGCGTCTCCGCGCCCGATCCCGCCGGCGCCTACGCGCTGTGGCTGAAGCGGCTGCTCGCCGCGCTCGCTGCCTCCCCGGCCCCGCGCGCTGTGGACCCGCTGGAGCTGCCGCCGGACGTCGCCTCGGGCTGGGCCGACCACCTGCCACCGCACGCCTTCTGGCTGCCGCTGGCGGCGGGAGGGCGGGTGCTGGGCGGCCTGCTGTTCGCCCGCGCCGAACCGTGGAGCGAAGCCGACGCCCACCTGCTCGCCTATGTCGGCGATGCCTACGCGCACGCATGGCTGCTCGCCCACGCCCGCCGGGTGCGCCTGCCCGGGCAGGGCGGAGCCAGGCGGCGGTGGGCCGCCGCGGCGGCGCTCCTGCTGATTCTCGGGCTGGGGGCGATGCCGGTGCGGCAGTCGGCGCTGGCCCCAGCGGAGGTGATCCCCCGCGCGCCGGTGCTGGTGCGAGCCCCCTTCGACGGGGTGATCGACAGCGTCGCCGTCGCGCCCAACCAGACGGTGGCCGCCGGGCAGCCGCTGCTGACGCTGGACACCGCGCAGCTCCTGGCCAAGCACCGGGTGGCGTTGAAGGCGCGCGAGGTGACGCAGACCGAGTACCAGCAGACCGCCCAGCAGGCGGTCTTCGACCCGCGCGTCAAGGGCCGCCTGGCGATCCTCCAGGGCAAGCTGGAACAGGAGGCGGCCGAGGCCGCGTACCTGCAGACGCTGCTCGACCGCGCCACGCTGGCCGCGCCGATGGCCGGGGTGGCGGTGTTCGAGAATCCCAACGACTGGATCGGCCGCCCGGTGGCGCAGGGCGAACGCATCATGATGCTCGCCGACCCACGCGAGGTGGAACTGGAGATCCGGCTGGCCGTGGGCGACGCCCTGCCCTTCGCGCCCGACGCCGAGGTCGCCTTCTTCCTGAACGTGGCGCCCGACGCGCCGGCCCGCGGGCGTCTGACCTCCGCCGGTTACCGCGCCCAGCCGACGCCGGAGGGCACCGTCGCCTACCGCCTGAAGGCCGACCTGGAGGCCCCGCCGGAGTCTCTCCGCATCGGACTGAAGGGCACCGCCAAGATCTACGGGGAGACGGCCCCCCTCGCCCTCTGGGTGCTGCGCCGTCCCATCGCCATGGTCCGGCAATGGCTGGCGTTCTAAGCGCGGCCGCTCCCGAGGCCCGTCCGCTGCCGCCGCTGCGCGAGGACCTGCGCCTGATGCCGGGGCCGCGCGGCGCCGACGGGGCGCCGACCTGGACGCTGCACGACCCCGCCGCCAACCGCTTCCTGCGCATCGGCTGGCTGGAGTTCGAGATCCTGCAACGCTGGGGCCTGGGCAGCGCCGCCGCCGTCGCCGCGGCGGTCCGCCGTGCCACGCCCATCGCCGCGCAGGAGGAGGACGTGCTGGAGGTGGCGCGCTTCGCCGCGCGCTGCGAACTGCTGCAATCGGCCGAACCGGCCGGCAGCGGGCGCCTCGCCCGGACGGTCGAGGCGCGGCGCGTGGGTGCGGCGAAGTGGCTGCTGAAGAATTACCTGTTCGTCCGCATCCCGCTGCTCGCCCCCGACCGCTTTCTGACGGCGACGCTGCCGCTGGCGCGCCGTCTGTTCTCGCGCGGCTTCCTGGCCGTGGTGGCGCTGGCGGCGCTGCTGGGGCTGTACCTGATCGGGCGGCAGTGGGACACCTTCACCCACAGCTTCCTGCACCTGCTGACGCTCGACGGCATCGTGCTCGGCGGCGGGGCGCTGCTGGTGGCCAAGGTGGTGCACGAGTTCGGGCACGCCTATGCGGCGCGGCTGGCCGGCTGCCGGGTGCCCGCGATGGGGATGGCGTTCATGGTCATGGTGCCGGTGCTGTGGACCGACACCACCGACGCGTGGCGCCTGACCTCGCGCCGCCGGCGCATGCTGATCGATGCCGGCGGCATGCTGGCGGAACTGACGCTGGCCGCGTTCGCCGCGCTGGCCTGGAGCGTGCTGCCCGACGGCGGCCTGCGCACCGGCGTCTTCCTGCTGGCGAGCACGAGCTGGGTGATGACGTTGGCGATCAACCTGAACCCGCTGATGCGCTTCGACGGCTATTTCCTGCTGTCGGACGCGCTGGACCTGCCGAACCTGCAGGATCGCGCCTTCGCGCTCGGCCGCCACTGGCTGCGCGAGACGCTGTTCGGCTTCGGTGACCCGCCGCCGGAGCACCCGACGCCGGGGCGGCGCCGCTTCATGATCGGCTACGCGCTGGCGATCTGGGTGTACCGGTTCTCGCTGTTCCTCGGCATCGCGCTGCTGGTCTACGCGATGTTCTTCAAGCTGCTGGGCGTCTTCCTGATGGCGGTGGAAATAGGCTGGTTCATCGTGCGGCCCGTCGTGGCGGAGCTGCGCGTCTGGGCCGCGCGGCGGCGGGACCTGCGCTGGAACGCGCGCTCGGTCACGACGTTGGCGGCGGCGTCGTTGCTGCTGGCGGCGTTCCTCGTGCCGTGGCGCACCCAGGTGACCGCTCCCGCCGTGCTGAAGGCGGAGCGGCAGGCCGTGCTCTACGCCCTGCACCCCGGGCGCATCGCGTCCATGCCCGACGCGCCCGGCGCCACCATCGCCGAAAAGGCCGCGGCCTTCGTGCTGGACTCGCCCGACCTGGGGTTCCGCATCGCGCAGGCGGAACGCCGCGTCCGGCTGCAGCAGACGCTGGCCATCGCGCAGCAGGCCGACCCCGAGCAGGCTTCGCGCCTGCCGCTCACCTGGCAGGAGATGGAAAGCGCGGCGGCCGAGCTGGAAACGCTGGCCGCCCAGAAGCGGGAGATGACCGTCCGCGCCCCATTCGCCGGCCGCCTCGCCGAGCTGCCGGAGCACCTGCGCCCCGGCGCCTGGGTGGCGGCGCGCGAGCCGCTGGGGCTGCTCGTCGCCGACGGCACGACGGTTGCCGAGGGCTTTGTGACCGAGGCCGAGGTCGCCCGCATCGCGCCCGGCGCGCCGGCGCGCTTCATCCCCGACGACGGCGGTCCCGAGCTGCCCCTGCGGCTGGAGTCCATCGACGTGACTGCCGCCCCCGAACTGGAGACGCCGGAACTCGCCACCACCCACGGCGGCGGCGTCGCCGTCCGGCCAGCCGCGAACGGGAAGTTGATTCCGGCGGAGGCCGTCTACCGGATCGTACTGGCGCCCGCGGCATCGCTGGACATCCGGCGGACGCTCCGCGGCACCGTCGTCGTCGAAGGCCGGCGGTCCAGCTGGCTCGAGCGTCTGCGCCGCAACGCCTACGGGCTTCTGATCCGTGAAAGCGGGTGGTGAGCGGGTAGTTCTGTCTGCGTGTTGTCGCGGGACAAGGAAATCCCCCGTCGAGAGCGTCGAAGCCGACAGGCACCGCCTCGACCACCGTGCCACCCAGCAGGCCGTCCTGGCCGGGTGGGCAATGGTGGAGTGATCCGGCACCGGCCTATCCAGTCGGCACTCTGGAAACCGACGGCCAGGAACGGGACCGCGGGGTCCGTCAGGGTGCAGGGCTGAACACCAGCGCGGCGGCGCAACCAAGCGTGGGAGGGCCATTGGGACGTGCGGGTACAGAAGGCTGCCATCGGCGACACGAAGTTCCGAGCGTGCCGCGTGCTCCACTGGCTGGCGGCCATGGAAGAGCGCGGCCGGATGCGATGCGCCCTGCTCGATCTCGACGACCGCCTGCTGATGGACATCGGCGTGATGAGAGGGAAGCGGGGAAGCCGTTCTGGAAGCCCTGACGGGTTTTTGGCCGGGGGTCGTTGCTCCCTGTGGTCCAAGGAACCGAGCCGGCGAACCTAACCTGCCCGGACTTCCGCCGGGTCTGCGTGCGCGAACTCCCCGATCAGCCATTGGCGCAGCGCGGTGGCCCCGGGGCGCGGCTTGCGGGCGTGTTCCAGCAGGGAGTAGGTCCCTGAAACGGCCGCCCGCCCGCCCAACGGCGTGACGAGCCGGTTGGTGGCGAGCTGACGTTCCACCAGCAGGGCCGGCACCACCGCCAAGCCAAGGCCGTCCTCGGCCGCCTGGATGGCGAAGAAGGTCTGGTCGACGACCAGAGGATCGGTCAACACCGTGGGCGGCAGCCCGTGCGCGCGACACCACGCCGGCCAGAGGTCTTCGCGGGCACGGATCTGTATGGTGGTGACCCGCGCGATATCGGGCACGTCCGCGATCGGGTTCTGCCGGGCGAAGGCCGGGCTGCAAACCGGCAAGCACCGCTCGGTCGTCAGCGGAGTGGCGGCAAGACCCGCGAAATGCGCGGGGTTGCGGCGGATCGCCAAGTCGAAATCCTGCGACAGATCGACGGGCCCGAGGCCGGTTCGCAACGAAATCTCGTATTCGGGATGATCGCGGCGGAACGATCCGAGCCGCGGCAGGAGCCAGTGCATGGCAAGCGTGGGCAGGCAATCCACCCGGATGAGGGCGCGGCCGCTCTCGGCCTGCAGCGCCTCCGTGGCCCGCCCGAGCTCGGCGAACAGTCCGGTGATCCGCGTGAAGTAGCGGGCGCCGACGTCGGTGAGGGAGACCTGCCGATGCCCGCGGGTGAACAGCGGCACGCGCAACGCCCGCTCCAGCGTCTGGATCTGCCGGCTGACCGCGCCGGGCGTGACGCACAGCTCATTGGCCGCCGCCGCGAAGCTGCCATGACGGGCGGCCGCCTCGAAGGCACGCAGGGCATTCAAGGGGGGAAGGCGGTGCAGGGTCACGGGCGTGGTCTCCTCGGTCGCTTGCGTGAGTTTTCCTCAATGGATGCGTGCCGACAACTCGTTTGCGAAGACGCTCGCGGCACCGCTAGCCTCTCGAAAGAAAGGACCGGCCTGGCGGTCTGGCATGCATTCCCTGGAGTTGCCGATGATCGGGAGGCTGGCGCACGCGATGATCCGACCCGCCGTCGAGGACGATTTCGTGCGGATCGCCGCCATCTACGAACATTATGTCCTGACCAGCACGGCAACCTTCGAAGTGACGCCGCCGTCACCCGTCGAACTCGCCAAGCGGGCGCGGGACGTCCTCTCCTTCGGCGGCCCATACCTCGTAGCGGCCTCTCCCCAGGGGGTACTCGGCTACGCCTACGCCGGGATGTACCGGGCGCGCGCCGCCTACCGCCTCACCGTGGAGAACACGGTGTACGTCGCTCCCGAACACCTTGGCCAAGGGGTGGGAAAGGCGCTGCTGGGCGCGATCATCGCCGAATGCGAACGGGGCGGCTTCGCCGAAATGGTCGCCGTCATCGGCGGCGAGGTGGAGAACCGCGCCTCCATCCGCCTCCACGAGTCCTGCGGTTTCGCGCATGCCGGCACGCTCAGGCGGGTCGGGAACAAGTTCGGCCGGTGGCTCGACACGGTCCTGATGCAGCGCGGCTTGTCGGCGGGCGCCGCGCCGCACGGCCGCTGAGGCCCGGCGTGGCGGCGCACCCGAGCTTGGCGCTGATCTGCGCGAGCCGCTTCGGCACCTGCGTGGCGACCATGACCTACGCCGGCAGCCTGCCCTTCCTGCTCGATCCGTGGGGCATGTCCGCGACGGAGGCCGGCAGCATCCAGGCCGCGCACAATCTCGCCTACGCGCTGTCGCTGCTGGTGACCTCCTGGCTGGCCGACCGGATCGGCGCCAGACGGGTGTTCCTGGCGTCGATCTGGGCCGCGGCCATCGCTTTCTGCGCGTTCGCGGCGTTCGCCCGCTCCTACGCCAGCGCGCTGGCCCTGTTCCCGCTGGTGGCGGTGGCGCTCGGCGGCACATACACGCCGGCAATCATGCTGGTGGCCGGCGCGGTGGCGCCCCAGCGGCGCGGCATGGCCCTCGGCTGGACATTGGCGGCGGCATCGGCCGGCTACGTCGTCTCCCTGGCGCTCACCACGGGCGGCGGGACGGTATTGGGCTACGAATGGGCCTTCGCCGTCAGCGCGATCGGACCGCTGTTCGGCGCCGTCACGGGTACGCTGGCCGTCGGGAACGCGCCGCGGGCGGCGCACGGGGTACCGCCGGGCGGTGCGTCCGCAAAAGGCGATCTCCTCGCCGCGCTCGCCTCCCGGTCCTCGGTCCTGTTGACGCTCGGATACACCGCGCATTGCTGGGAGTTGATGGGGATGTGGGCATGGACGCCGGCGTTCCTCACGGCCGCCCTGTCCGACGGGCCGCTGCCGGGCGTCCTCGCGCCGGCCCTGCTCGGCGTGGTGATCGCCTCGACCATCCACGTGTCGGGCATGGCGGCAACGCTGACGATGGGCGCCGCCTCCGACCGGTGGGGACGGCGCGTCGTCCTGATCGCGGCTGCGGGCGGCGGCGGCGCTCTGTCCTTCACCATCGGATGGTGCGCCGGCCTCGGGCCGGGGCCGCTCCTGGCGCTCGCCGCGCTCTATGGCTTCGCCACCCTCGGCGATTCCGGCGTGCTGTCGACGGCCATGACCGAGGCCGTCCCGGCCCGCCACCTCGGAACGCTCCTGGCGCTCCGCTCGCTCCTCGGATTCGGCGCCGGAGCGGCCTCCCCGATCGTCTTCGGCTGGGTGCTCGACGCCGGCAATCCGGGCGACGGTCTGCCCCGGCACTGGGGATGGGCCTTCGCGGTGCTCGGGGCGGGAGGCGCCGTGGCCACCGTCTGCGCGCTCCTTCTGCCGGCGGGCGGAGCGGGAGCCGCACCCCGGCCGCGGGAGAAAGCGGAACCCGAATCGCCCTGAAATCGCTCTCGAAAGGATCGGCCATGAAGGACAATCTCCGCGTTCTCATCGTCACCGGTGGCGGCCGCGGCATCGGTGCCGCCATCGTCCGCCTGGCGGCGCGGGACGGCTACGCCGTGTGCTTCAACTACACCCGCGACGACGCCGCGGCTCAGGGTCTGCTGCGGGGCTTGCACGACGCCGGCGTGCGGGCCGCCGCTGTCCGCGGCGACGTCGCCGACCCGGACACGGCGCATCGCCTGTTCGACACGGCCGAAGCCGACCTCGGGCCGGTTACTGCCCTGGTCAACAACGCCGGCGTGACGGGTCCCATCGGGATGTTCCGGGACGCCGAGCACGCCACGCTGCGCCGCGTGCTCGACGTGAACGTGCTGGGCACCATGCTGTGCGCGCAGGAAGCCGTGCGCCGATGGCAGAAGAGCGGCACGCCCGGGCGCATGGTCAACATCTCCTCCGTCGCGGCGACGCTGGGCGCCGCGCACGAGTATGTGCACTATGCGGCGACGAAGGCGGCGGTCGAGGCCTTCACCCTTGGGCTGGCGCGCGAGGTCGCCTCGGGCGGGATCCGCGTCAACGCGGTGTCTCCCGGCACGGCTTTCACCGACATCCACGCCGCCGCCGGCGAGCCGGACCGGCCGGCCCGCGTCGTCACGCGCGTGCCCATGGGCCGCATCGCCGAGCCGGACGAGATCGCCGAGGCGGTCCTGTGGCTGCTGTCGGACAAGGCGAGCTACGTGGCCGGGGCGGTGCTCCGCGTGGCCGGCGGGCTGTAGGCCAACGGGATGGATGCCCGGTGCGGCACCAGGAACACATACGCCTTGCCCGCCGGGTCCGCCGGTCAGTTCGCGGACGCGCTGCGGGACCTTCTCCTGGGGGCAGGTCACCGGCCGGATCGTCTGTCGCACATGCCAGTGCGGCCCATTCCGGCAGCCATGGCCGACACCGGATGGACCGAATGGCGAATAGGGCAGACGTCGATCGTGGCGTCACCTGGCAGGACGCCCGGCACCGGTCGGTCGAGCCCATTGCGAGCACGCTCTCAGCGCGGCGAAGCCGGCAGCTTCTTGGCGTCGGGGAACAGCCACAGCGCGCCGACCATGAAAAGGCCGAGCGCCGGGATCAGCCATGCCGGCAGGTCGGGGCTGAGGCGGTCGCGCAAGAGGTAGCAGCCGGCCACCACGACGGCGACCAGCACCGACAGAACGCCTTTCAGAATGGGAGGCATGACGGGTCTCCTGCTGTTATCCGGGGATGTGCGCCGCCAGAACGACGGCGAGAACGAGATTGAGGACGGCGGCGAGTGCGGCCCCGGCGCGGCCGTCGCGCAGCGGCGGCGGCACCGCCTGGAACAGCAGCGGCCCGAACAGCACCGCCACCCCGGCGGCGATCACCGCGGGCGGCCAGGGCAGCCGCGCAAAGGCCAGCCACAGCGCCGCCACCACCACCACCACGATGCTGCCTGCCAGCAGCAGCACCAGCGCGCCGCCGCCGATGCCGGTCAGTGCGGCCGGGCGGTGCGTGGCCGGGAAGAAGCCCGCCAGTTGCACCGCCGCAGCGGAGCCGACCAGCAGCGCCGCGGCGAAGCACGCCAGCGGAGCCGTTTCTGCCCAGGACATCGCGCCTCCCCTCCCGCGCCCCGTCCGAAGGGGCGATTGCGGCTCACTTTGACATATGATAGATATATCAGACAAGCAGGAAACGGGAGGAACCATGAAGATCTATCGCGGCGACCGCACCATCGACGGCATCCAGGTGACCGTGGACGGCGTGCCTCTCGACCCGCGCTTCGACCTGAAGACCGTGTGTGCGGAAGGGTTCGAATGGAGCTACGAGGGCGCCGCCCCGGCGCAGCTGGCGCTGGCGCTCGTCGCCGACCACACCGGCGACGGCGACAAGGCGCTGAAAGCCTACGACGCGTTCATGCGCACGGTGGTGGCCAACTTCAACAACGAGTGGGAGATGACCGGCGCCGATATGGACGCGGCGCTGGCCGGCCTTCATGCCCGGGCGTGACCCGCTATCCGAACGGCCAGTTGACCGTGAGATGGGTCTGATGTATCCGTGATATATCACAAAATGGCTCGGGAGGGGACCTGGACATGCACAGCGAAATCGCCAACTCGCCGATGAGCGACCGGCAGCGCAACTACCGCCAGCAGTACCGCGAGCGCATCGCCGGCTGGTACAATGGCTGGCTGCACGTCGCCGTGATCTACACGATCGGCCTCACCGCCATGTACATCTACGTCACCAACATCGAGGCCGTGCGCTGGTGGGAGTGGCTGACCGTTCCGGCGGTCTTCCTGATCTGCAATTTCTTCGAGTGGTTCCTGCACGCCCAGATCATGCACCGGCCGCAGAGCAACCCCGGCCTGCGGGCGATCTACACGCGCCACACGCTGATGCACCACCAGTTCTTCACCGAACACGAAATGCGCTTCGCCGACCAGTTCGACTGGCGCGTCACCTTCTTCCCGCCCTATGCGCTGGTGGTGTTCATCCTGATGTCGATCCCCGGCGCGCTGTTCGTCGCCTGGCTGATCTCGGCCAACGTCGGCTGGCTGCTGATGGCGACCACCACGGGCATGTACCTGACCTACGAGTTCATGCACTTCTGCTGCCACGTGAACGACAATTGGTTCGTGCGCCACTGCCCGTTCGTCAACACGATCCGGCGCCACCACACCGCGCACCACAACCAGGCGATCATGATGGAAAGAAACATGAACCTGACCTTTCCCATCGCCGACTGGCTGTTCGGCACCTCGGACCTGAACCGCGGGCTGCTCGGCCACCTGTTCAACGGCTACGACACCCGCCATGTGCGCACCGACCTGCGGCGCACCTCGAAGACCCCGGTCGGCGGCAAGGGCAAGTCCGCCGGCGGCACCGTCATCTCGGCAGCCTGAACCGCCCCCTCCCCGCCCCTGCCCCTCTCCCGCCCCGGCGGGAGAGGGGTTTTCCGTCACCCGCTACAGCCGCGCCATAAAGGCGGCCAGCGCATCCGCCAGCCGCTGCGGGTCATGGGCCATCGGGTTGTGGCCGCAACCCTCCCAGACCTCCAGCTCCGCTCCGGCGATCGCGTCCGCGATGGCGCGGCCGTGCGGCAGCGGGCACTGGTCGTCCGCAGCCCCGTGCACCACCAGCGTCGGCACCGACACCGCGGCCAGCGTGCCGCGATGGTCGGCGCGCCGCGCCGCCATCCAGGACCCGGCGACGGCGAAGGGCGTCGCCGTCTCGGTCAGCCGCAGCGCCTCGGCCCGGCGCGCCGCCTCCTCGGCGATCCGCTCGGGCGTCTCCCCGGCGAACCAGCGGCACCCGGTGCCCGGGTGCGCCGTACCGCCGATCAGCACCAGCCCGGCCAAGCGGCCGCAGCCATGGCACGCGACGTACTCCAGGCTGACCAGCACGCCCATGCTCCACCCCGCCAGGACGAAGGGACCGGCAATCCCGGCCGTGTACGCCGCCACGTCGGCGGCGAAGCCGTTCAGTCCGTACGCCTCCAGCCGGTCCGGCGCGTGCGAGCCGGCTCGTCCGCGCAGGTTGGGCGCCAGCGCGTGGATCTCCGGCGGCAGCCGCTCCATCAGCGGCTTCCACGCCGACGCCGATCCCTGAATGCCGTGCAGCAGCACCAGCGTCGGGCGGTCCGCCGACGGCGCGCCGGCCGTCAGCTCCGTCAGCGTGCCGGTCGCCACCCGTCGTTCGCCCTTGCGAATCCTCGCCGCATCCATCGCCCGCCTCCCTGATATTGTCATGATATATCAGAGAGGCTAGCAGCGCCGCCGCATTGCCGGCAACCCGGCCGAACAGCCCATCCGCACGGATTGATCCGCGTCAATGCAGCGCTGGCCCGATAAAGATATCAGTGATATGTTACGCATCATTGGAGCAGAGAGCATGGACCCGACGCTGATTCTCGTCCTGGCCGGCGGCTTGGTGCTGGCCGGCGTTTCCCTCGCGGCGCGGCGGCCCGGACAGTCGTTGCCGCTGGCCGCGGTGATCGCCCGGCGCCTGCCCGGCGTGACCGCGCTGGCGACGGCCGGCACCTGCTACGCCGTCGCCGACGCCGTCGCCGCGTGCCGGCGCTGCGAGCGGCAGGACGCCTGCCGGCGGTGGCTGGCCCGCGACACGTCGGAGGCCTGCCCCAGCTTCTGCCCCAACCGCGCGGCGATCGAAAAGCTGAGGTGAGGCCATGACGGAATCGGCGTTGCGGGAGAAGGCGGAGCGTCTGCGGCAGTTGCACCGCACCGGAAGACCGCTGATCCTCCCCAACGCCTGGGACGCCGGCAGCGCCGTGGTGTTCGCCGCGGCCGGCTACCCCGCCCTCGCCACCAGCAGTGCCGGCATCGCCTTCGCCGCCGGCCACCCGGACGGCGAGCGCATGCCGCGCGACGCCATGATCGCGGCGGTCGGCCGCATCGCCGCCCGCGTCGCCGTCCCGGTCAGCGCAGACATGGAGGCCGGCTACGGCGCCACGCCGGAGGACGTTGCCGACACCGTGCGCGGCGTGATCGCCGCCGGAGCCGTCGGCATCAACCTCGAGGACGGGTTGGACGGTGGCGGGCTGCGCGACCCCGCGGACATGCTCGCCCGGCTGCGCGCCGCCCGCGCGGCGGCCGACGCGGCCGGCGTGCCGCTGTTCCTCAACGCCCGCACCGATGTGTTCTGGCAGCAGATCGGGCCGGAGGACCAGCGCCTCGCCCTCGCCGTCGAGCGCCTGCGCGCCTACCGGGATGCAGGGGCGGACGGGCTGTTCGTACCGGGCCGCATGGACCTGCCGACCATCCGGGCGCTGGCGGCGGCGACCGACCTGCCGTTCAACATCCTGGGCGGCGCGGGAATGCCGTCCATCCCGGAACTGGCCTCGGCCGGCGTCGCCCGCGTCACCGTCGGCTCCGGCCCCATGCGCGCCGCCATGGGCGTCGTCCGTGCCATCGCCAAGGAACTGGCCGGGCCCGGCACCTACGAGCGCATCCTCGGCGTCGCCATTCCCTATCCCGACCTGAACGCGCTGTTCGCCGACGACCCGCAGGGCTAGTCCCTTCGGCCGGGGGCCCACCCCCTTCGGCCATAGCGCAAGCTGCCGCGTTGACGGGCTCTCTGATGTTCGATTAGCATACTAACAATGTATCGTTGATATATCAGGGGAGGGGGCCCGTGCTTCACGACCGGCTCTTCTACAGTGCGCCGTCGCGCATTCTGTTCGGCAACGGTGTCCGGCGCGATCTGGCGCCGCTGCTGGCAAAGCAGGGGTTCCGGCACGGGCTGATCGTCACCGACCGCTTCTTCACCGAAAAGAGCCCGATCATCGAGGAACTGCGCGGCCTGCTGCGCGAGCATGGCATCACCTCCTCCGTCTCGGCGGAGGGTGAACCGGACCCCAGTGTCGCGCTGTGCCTCAGGGTGCAGGACCAGGTGCGCGGCAGCGGCGAGCTGGACCGCATCGACCATCTGATCGCCGTCGGCGGCGGCAGCAACATCGACCTCGCCAAGGTGCTGTCGCTGACGCTGAAGTACGGCGGGGTACCGGAGGACTACATCGGCGAGGGGCGGATCCCCGGCAAGCCGCTGCCGCTGGTCGCCATCCCGACCACCGCCGGCACTGGATCGGAGATCACCGCCGGCGCCATCCTGGTCAAGCACGACAGCGACACCAAGGTCGCGGTCATGGCGAACGACCTGCGCCCGGCGGTGGCGGTGGTCGATCCGGAGCTGACGCTGTCCTGCCCGCCGCGCGTCACCGGCGACGCCGGGCTGGACGCGCTGACGCACGCCATCGAGTCCTATCTCACCATCGACTCCCCGCAGTTCGACCGCCAGGGCGAGGCCGACCCGGCCTACACCGGCCGCAACGTCATGACCATGCTGTTCGCGGCGGAGAGCATCCGGCTGTGCTTCCGCCACCTGCCGGCGGCGATGCGCGACGGCGCGAACCTGGAGGCCCGCACCGGCATGGCGTACGGCAGCCTGTTCGCCGGGCTGTCCTACGCCAGCGCCGGGCTGAACGGCGTGCACGCGCTGGCCTACGCGCTGGCCGGACTGACGCACGCCACGCATGGCAGCACCAACGCCGTGTTCCTGCCCTACGTGATGGACGCGCTGCGCCCGGTGCGGCAGGCCGAACTGGCGGAGATCGCCCGCATGGCCGGCGAATCCGGCGGTGACGACGCCGCGCTGGCCCTGCGCGCCGTGGAGCGCACGCGGGAACTGGTGGAGATGGCCGGCATCCCCACCACGCTGCCCGGCTTCGGCGTGCGCGAGGAGCAGATCGAGCTGCTCGCCCGCAATGGCGTCGCCGTGGCCCGCCTGACCAGGGCGTTCCCGATCCAGCCGGCTGACGCGGCCTACCGCCGCATCGTCGCCAACGCCTTCAGCGGCCGCTTGGGGGACGCTGGCTAGAGCACGTCGACACGCCAGGCAAAGAACAACAATCCATGGGAGGATGAGTGTGATCAGGATCAAGGCTTTGACGATGGCGGCCGCGGTCGCGGCCTTCCTCGCGCTTCCGGCACTGGCACAGGACGCCAAGCACAGCTTCAAGATGGCCACCGGCTGGCCGGGTGGGCCGCTCATGGACATCGGCGCCAAGGCCTTCGCCGAGCGCGTCGACCAGATGTCCGACGGCCGCATCAAGATCCAGGTCTTCCCCGGCGGTGCGCTCGGCAACGCGCTGAAGGTGACCGAGACGGTCAAGAACGGCGTGGCCGAGATGGGCCACACCTGGATGGGCTACGACTGGGGCCGCGACACCACCACCGTGCTGTTCGGCGGCTACGCCGGCAGCTTCGATTCCGAGCGCATGCTGCACTGGCTGTACGAGGCCGGCGGCGTCGACCTGCAGCGCCAGTACCGCGACGAGGTGTTCGGCGTCGTCTCCATGCCGCTGTTCATCCGCACCGCCGAGGTGTTCCTGCACTCCCGCAAGCCGGTTCGCACGCTGGAGGACATGAAGGGCCTGAAGCTGCGCACCGCCGGCTCCTGGCTCGACATGGCGAAGGACCTGGGCGCCGCACCGGTGACCACGGCCGGCGGCGACGTCTTCCCGATGCTGGAGCGCGGCGCCATCGACGCCACCGAGTGGGGTACGCTGTGGGAGGACATCTCCCCCGGCTTCCACAAGGTCGCCAAGTACCTGATCATCCCGGGCGTCCATCAGCCGGTCGCCCCGTTCGATCTGGTCATCAACAAGGACGCCTGGGCCAAGCTGTCCGACAAGGACAAGAAGCTCATCGAGACCGCAGCCCGCCTGACCACCTTCGACAGCTGGCTGCGCATCGGCGAGGAGGACGCCAAGGCGCTCGACTTCTACCGCAAGGCCGGCAACGAGGTGATCGAGCTGGCCCCCGAGGTGCAGTACCGGACGCGCGAGATCGCCGACGCCTGGGCCGACAAGCAGGCGCAGACGAACCCCTGGTTCGCCAAGGTGCTGGCCAGCCAGCGCGACTTCGAGAAGCGCTGGGCGAACGCCACCCAGTACCGGAACGTGAAGGTGCGCGCGACCGCCACCCAGTGAGTCCTTGGTGCGCCTCCCCGCTCCCGGGCGGAGAGGCGCCCGCCGCGTCCCCGGCGAATCAGGAGTCCGCATGCAATCCTTCGTCCGCTTCATCGACCGCCTGACCGGCTGCGTCGGCTTCGTGGGGGCGTGGCTGGTCGCCCCGCTCGTGCTGTCCGCCTGCTACGAGGTGTTCTCCCGCTACATCCTCGGCAGCCCGACCATCTGGGCGTACGAGACGGGGTACATGTTCACCGGCGCCAACTTCCTGCTGGGCATGGCCTTCGCGATGCGCGAGAACGCGCACATCCGCGTGGACGTGCTCTACCTGCGCTTCTCGCCCCGCACCAAGGCGATCGTCAACGCGCTGTCCTACGCGCTGATCGTCGTGCCCATCGGCTCCTGGCTGTCCTTCGCGCTCTACAAGCACGGCCTGTCGGCCTACCTGTCGCACGAGACCTCCGGCCAGTCGGCCTGGAATCCCGTGGTGTGGCCGTTCCGCCTGAGCTTCTTCGTCGCCTTCGCCATGCTGGTGCTCCAGGCGCTGTCCGAGCTGGCGAAGTGCCTGCTGCTGCTGCGCCAGACGGAACCCGAGGCGCACGGCCATGTGGTCCTGCCTTCCGCGGCCGGCCGGCAAGGGAGCCATTAGCCATGTCGATGCTCGCGCTTTACATGTTCCCGATGCTGTTCAGCCTGCTGCTGCTGGGCGTGCCGGTGGCCTTCTCCATGCTCGCCACGGCGACCGTGTTCGGCTGGATGGTGTTCGACACCGCGCTGGTCTTCCAGCTGGTCGAGAAGATCGAGGACGTCGCCTCCAACTTCGTGCTGGCCGCCGTCACCCTGTTCGTCTTCATGGGCTGCATGCTGGAACGCGCCGGCATCGCCGAGCAGCTGTTCGAGGCGGTGCACGTGTGGACCCGCCGCATGCCCGGCGGCCTGGCGCTCGGCACCGTCGTGATGTGCATCGTCTTCGCCGCCTCCACCGGCGTCATCGGCGCCACGGAGACGGTGGTCGGCCTGCTCGCCATCCCGGTGATGCTGAAGTACCGCTACGACAAGCCGCTGATCTGCGGGACGATCTGCGCCGGCGGCAGCCTGGGCACCATCATCCCGCCGTCCGTTGTGGTGGTGGTGATGGGCCCGCTCGCCAACGTCTCGGTCGGCGACCTGCTGGTCGGCATGGTGTTCCCCGGTCTGATCATGGCCGGCTTCTATCTCGTCTACATCTACCTCCTCTGCCGCATCCGTCCGGAAGCCGGCCCCGTGGTGCCTGAGGAGGAGGACACCATGTCGCTGGCGGAGAAGCTGCGCATCACCGCTTTCGCGCTGGTGCCGCCGATGTTCATGATCATCGCCGTGCTGGGCTCGCTGATGCTGGGCCTCGCCGCGCCGACCGAGGCGGCGGCCATCGGCGCCGCCGGGTCGGTGCTGCTGGCGGGCTTCTACGGGCGGCTGTCCTGGCGGACGCTGAACGGCGCCGTCATGAAGACGCTGCAGGTCACCGCCATGATCATGACCATCCTGCTGGCCGGCAGCATGATGACCGGCGTCTTCATCGGCGCCGGCGGCGTGAGCCTGGCGCAGGAACTGGTCAACCAGGCGCAGCTCGGCCCCTGGGGCCTGCTGGCGCTGGTGCTCGGGCTGACGTTCCTGGCGGGGTTCTTCCTCGACTGGATCTCGATCGTGCTGATCATGATCCCGCTGTTCACGCCGCTGGTCGTCGCCGCCGGCTTCGACGCGGTGTGGTTCTGCATTCTGTTCCTGGTGATGATCCAGACCAGCTACCTGACGCCGCCGATGGCGCCGGCGATCTTCTACCTGCGCGGCATCGCCCCGCCGGAGATCACCACCGGCCACATGTACCGCGGCGTGCTGCCCTTCATCGGGCTGCAGATCCTGACCCTCATCATCGTGATGGCCTTCCCGCAGACCGTGCTCTGGCTGCCGAGCAAGCTGCTGGGATTCAACTAGCTTACGGAGCGCACCCATGACCCCCGAGGAGGTTCTCTCCCACCCGCCGCGGATCCTGACCCAGGCCCAGCGCGAGTCGTACTTCGAGGGCGGCTATCTGCTGCTCGAATCCATCATCCCCAAGGACATCGTCGAGAACCTGCGGCGCACGACCGAGGAGATGGTGGACCGCACCCGCAGCATCGCCAAGTCCGACGCCGTCTGGGACCTCGAGCCCGGCCACAGCGCGGATTCGCCGCGCCTGCGCCGCCTGTCCAGCCCGGTGGACCACCACCCCTACTACTGGGAATACTGCTCGCAGTCGCTGTTGGGTGACATCGTCGCCGACCTCGTCGGCCCGGACGTGAAGTTCCACCACAGCAAGCTGAACTTCAAATGGGCAAAGGGCGGTACGGAGGTGAAGTGGCACCAGGACATCCAGTTCTGGCCGCACACCAACTACTCGCCGTTGACGGTCGGCACCTACATCTACGACTGCGACATGGACCAGGGGCCGCTCGGCGTCATTCCGGGCAGCCACAAGGGCGAGCTGTTCTACCAGTTCGACGACGCCGGCAACTGGACCGGCTGCCTGTCGGACGAAGACCTGGAGAAGGTGGACGTGTCCAAGGCCGTCTACCTGCCGGGACCGGCCGGGTCGCTGACCATCCACAACTGCCGGACGGTGCACGGCTCCAAGCTCAACGAGTCGCCGAACGGCCGGCCGCTGCTCCTGTACGCCTTCAGCTCGGCCGACGCCATGCCTTACACCGGCAACCCGATCCGCAGCCCGCACGACCAGTCGATCATCCGCGGCAAGCGCGCGCTGATGGCGCACCACGACCCGCGGCCATGCTGGTTGCCGCCGGACTGGTCGGGCGGCTATGGTTCCATCTTCACCTACCAGCAGGGAGAGACGAAGGCAGCGCCGGCCCTGACGATGTGACCTTGCGCGGCACAACCCGGAGCGCTAAGTCTCGACGCTGGGGCAACTGGAACCGATGCTGCGGATGAAGAAGGCGCCACGCCACGAGGCCAAGCCGGGCAATGAGGCCGAGCCGTTCGACGACTCGCAATCGACCTTGACCGAGAAGGCCTACCACGCGCTCGAGGAGATGATCGTCACCCTCGAGCTGGCGCCGGGCAGCGTGGTGTCGGAGGCGGCGCTGAGCCAGCTCCTCGGGATCGGCCGCACGCCGATCCGCGAGGCGCTGCACCGGCTGGCGCACGAGCATCTGGTGACCATCCTGCCCCGGCGGGGGATCATCGTCTCCGAAGTGAACATCATGACCCAGCTGCGCCTGCTGGAGGTGCGCCGCGAGGTGGAGCGCCTGATGGCGCGCGCCGCCTCCAAGCGGGCCAGCCCCGCCGAACGCGAGGCGTTCCGCCGCATCGAGGAGGGCATGCAGAAGGCGGCGTCCAGCAACGACGACATCGCCTTCATGCGCCTGGACCAGGCGTTCAACCAGCTGCTGACGCAGGCGGCGCGCAACGACTTCGCCACCGGCGCCATCAGCCTGATGCAGTCCCTGTCGCGGCGGTTCTGGTACATCCATTACCGTCAGGTCGCCGACATGCCGCTGGCCGCCCGTCTGCATGGCGCGGTGGCGCTGGCCATCGCCGAGGGCGACGCTGAGCGGGCGGCGGCGGCGTCGGACGCGCTGATGGACTACATCGAGGACTTCACACGCGCCACGGTCACCGCCGACTGAAGCCTTTCCCCCAAGGGAACAGGGCTTCGGAAGCACACGAAACCGCTTTGGGGGCCCCATGGGGAACGGCTTTACCGACCTGTCGAAGGACGGCGTGGCGCTGTTGGCCGTCCTGTTGAGGATGGGGCTGATCGCGCCGGGGCAGCCGTTCGAGGCGGAGACGCTGACGGGAGGCGTTTCCTCCACCGTCCTGAAGATCTCCAGCGCCGGCCGGGTCTTCTGCCTCAAGCAGGCGCTTCCCAAGCTGAAGGTGGCCAAGGACTGGCAGGTTCCGGTCGACCGCGTCTTCGGCGAGATCGACTGGCTGTCCACCGTGTCCTCCATCGCGCCCGAAGCGGTGCCGGCGGTATGCGGAGTCGACCGGGATTCCCGATGCTTCGCCATGGAATTCCTCCCCGAGGAGGAGTACCCGAACTGGAAGTCCCTGCTGCTGCAGGGCCGTGTCGACGCCGGCTTCGCCGCCGCCGTCTGCGCGACGCTCGGCCTGATCCACGCGAGAACGGCAGCCGACCCGGTCCTGGCCGGGCGGTTCGCCACGGACGCCAACTTCTACGCGATCCGCCTGGAGCCGTACCTCGCCGAAACGGCGCGCAACCATGCCCGTCTGGCGCCGCGGATCCTGGAGGTGCTCGAGCGGACGCGCACGACCAAACTCGTGCTGGTGCATGGCGACGTCAGCCCCAAGAACATCCTCGTCGGCCGCAAGGGGCCCGTGTTCCTGGACGCCGAATGCGCCTGGTACGGCGATCCGGCCTTCGACCTCGCCTTCTGCCTGAACCATCTGCTCCTCAAGGCCGTCCACAACCCGGTCGCCGCGCCGTCGCTGCTGGCGGCGTTCGCCGCGTCCAGCGCCGCCTACCTCGACCAGGTTGGATGGGAGCCGCGCGACCGCTTCGAGGAACGCGCCGCGGCGCTCCTGCCGTGCCTGATGCTCGCGCGTGTCGACGGGAAGTCTCCGGTCGAGTATCTCGCGGAGGCCGGGCGTGCGCTCGTGCGGACACTCGCCGTGGCGATGATCGACCGGCGGCCGATCACGCTGGACCAGATTGCCGCGTTCGTTCGCAAGGAGATGACGTCGTGAGCCGGATCAAGGATGTTCGAGGCCGCCAGGTGTGGGATTCGCGCGGATGGCCGACCGTCGAGGTCGAGGTCACGCTCGACTCCGGCGCGGTCGGTCGCGGCATCGCGCCCGCCGGCGCGTCGCGGGGCGCCCATGAAGCGGTGGAACTGCGGGACGGCGGCGCGCCGCTCGGTGGCAAGGGCGTGCGCACCGCCCTGGCGGGCATCGAGCGCGACATCGCGCCGGCGCTCGTCGGCCTGCCGGTCGCCGATCAGGCGCGGATCGACCGGACGCTGATCGACCTCGACGGGACGCCGAACCGCTCCCGGCTCGGCGGCAACGCGGTCGTCGCCACCTCGATGGCGGCGCTCAACGCCGCCGCAGCCGACGCCGGGCTGCCGCTGTGGCGCCACCTCGCCGAGGACCGGCCGGTGCGGCTGCCGCTGCCGCAGATCCAGATCTTCGGCGGCGGCGCCCACGCCGGGCGCCGGATCGACATCCAGGACCTGATGGTGATCGCCACCGGCGCCGGGTCGTTCGGGCAGGCGCTCGAGATGACGGCGGAGGTCTATCACAGCGCCGGCCGGATCATGGCCGGGCGCGGTCTCTTGCAGGGCGTCGCCGACGAGGGCGGCTGGTGGCCGGCGTTCGACACCAACGAAGAGGCGCTGGACACACTGGTCCGCGCCATCGAGGGCGCCGGCCTCGTGCCGGGAGAGGACGTGTGCATCGCCCTGGACATCGCCGCCTCGGAGTTCGGCAGGAACGGCCGCTATCGCCTCGGGCTTGAGGGGGTGGAGTACGATTCCGACGGCCTGTGCGCGGTGCTGCTCGGCTGGCTCGACCGTTACCCGATCGTCTCGATCGAAGACCCGCTCGCGGAGGACGACGAGGCCGGTCTCGTCGCCTTCACCCGCGCCGCGGGAACGCGCGTCCAGATCGTCGGCGACGATTATCTGGTCACCGACGCGCGGCGGGTGGAGGCGGCGGCGGCCAGGGGTGCCTGCAACGCGGTCCTCCTCAAGCCCAATCAGGCCGGCACCATCACGGAGACCCGCGCCGCGCTGGCCGCCGCGCAGGCGGCCGGCTTCAACACCATCGTGTCCGCCCGTTCGGGTGAAACCGAAGACGCGATCATCGTCCATCTCTCGACCGGCTGGAACGCCGGCCAGCTGAAAGTCGGCTCCTTCGCCCGGTCCGAACGGATGGCCAAGTGGAACGAAGCCATACGGCTCGAATCCACAGGGCTTCCATTTTTCGGACAAGCCGCGCTGCAATTTCCGACGCGCTCCGCGTAGGCCTCGGATGACCACTGGCTCCTGGCGGGTGAACGAGACTACGTCATATTGCTGAACAGGATCACCGACGGATCATGCGGCTGATCCGGCCGGGGCTCGGCGTCAAGAACCTGCCCGGCCCGCTGGCGCTCAAGCGGATGATGGCGGCCATGGTGGAGCTGTTCTGCGACAGCTTCGCCACGGTGCCGCGACGCCTCGTGCTGGACATCGACGACACCGAGGATCGCGTCCACGGCGCCCAGCAGCTGTCGCTCTTTCACGCCCACTACCACGGGCGCTGCTTCCTGCCGATGCACATCTACGAGGCGGCCACCGGCAAGCCGGTCGCCGTCATCCTGCCCCCGGCAAGACGCCGGACGGTGCCGAGGTGGCGCTGGTGCTGCATCACGTCTTGCGGGCCATCCGCGCCCGCTGGCCGCGCATTGATATCCTGGAGCGCGGCGACAGCCATTACGGCCGCCACGAGGCGATGAGCTGGTGCGACCGAAGGCATCGCTCTGGCGCGAGGCGCAGTTCGACACGCTACGCCTCGGCCTCATCAAGGTGGCGGCACGGGTCACCGAGATGGTGACGCGCATCAAGGTGTCTCTGCCGACCAGCTTCCCCTACCAGGAAAGCCTCGCGGGGCTGGCCGCACGCACCGTCAAGCTGCCGCCGTGAATGCCGGGGCGATGTGCCCCCGAACAAACCTGCCCCCGCCCCCAGCCCCGTCATGCCGCGCCGTTGGCGCCACCTATCGGCACGCCTCTGGGGCGCCGTTCCAAAACGGCCGATGAATGATCCGGGCCAACGTCACACGCTGGATCTCAAGGCAGGTGAAGCGGTGCGCGGCCGTAATCGTTGTTCGCCTCGACGAGGTTCGCGAGGCAACGCAGGAAGACCGAGCGGTCCTCGTCAGAGAGCGGCGCCACGGTGCGGTCGTGTGCACGTCCCGCACTCCCGTCGATGTGCCGCAGCAGCGCGCGCCCGGCTTCCGTGATCGAGACGAGCTTTACCCGGCGATCCGCAAGGCCAGGGCGACGCACCAGCAGACCTCGCTGCACCAGCCTGGTCAGCACACCCGTCATGGTGGTCCGGTCCATGCCGATCTGGGCTCCGAGCGAAACCTGGTCGAGATCGGGTTTCGACGCGAGCACGGTCAGCACGCTGTACTGCACCGGCGTGATCTTGAATTCCGCGCATTCCTCCATGAACAACGCCACATGGATCTGGTGAAGCCGGCGAATGAGAAAGCCGGGGCGCTGCGCCAAGGTACGACAGGCGTCATCCGTCAGCAGATCTTCGGTGGGCATCGGATGCACCGTATCAATGGTCCATGGCGGTGAAGGTGGCGCACAACGCTGCGTTTTCCAGCCTCCGGATGTTCCCCCGGCCTGCCAAGGGCAAGCCGGGGGAACAAACGCCCTAGGTCCCCGTGCGGGAGGCCGCCTGGAGAACGGACTCGTCCCGGTACTGCCCCCACACCCTGTCCAGGAAGTCGAGGCTCTCCGGATCGAGATCGAAGCGCGGTTCCGGGTCGCGGTCCCAGTGACCGTAGGCGTCCGTGCCGGCGATCGGCAGCGCGGCCCGCCGACCGAGCGTGGAGCGCACGTGCGCCGGCATGTAGAAGAACGCCAGCCCGATCCTCCGGTCCGGTGACGGATTGGGCAGCGAGCCGTGTACCGTTCGTTCGTGGTGGATGGAGAACTCGCCCGGTTCCAGTTCCAGATCCACCGCCTGCGTCTCGTCAATGCCGCGGATCGTCTGCCCGCGCGCCAGCAGATTGTTGGCGTCGTAGGTTTCCTCGTGCTGGAGGTCGGGGCCGAGATGGCTCTTGGGAATGACGCGCAGGCAGCCGTTCGACCGGTTGCTCGGCGTGAAGGCAACCCAGACGGTCACCTCCTCGTGCGGGTCGAGCCCGTAATAGGCTGAGTCCTGGTGCCAGGACACGTAACGCACATCCCGTCCGTTCTTGGCGAACAGCGACGATCCGAACAGCAGGATGTCATCGCCGATCAGCGATCGGACGGCATTCACAATGGCCGGATTGCGGGACAGTTCGACCATCCACGGATAGGCGAGGTGTGCCTTGATCTTCAGGCGCTTCTGCGCCTCCTGGCCGGTCTGGGCCTCATACTCAGCGATGCGGCGGCAGTAGCCGGCCGCGTCCTCGGCGCTGATGGCCCGCAACGGGGCCAGATAGCCTTCACGCTGGAAGGACTGGATCTGCTCGTCGGTCAAGGATCCGTTCATGGGTGCTCCTCCCCTCCTGTGGATTCGCGCCGGCTGCCCGACGTCAATTGAGGCGCATGTCCGCCTGTTTCACGTCCGGCGGCGACAGCACGACCGGCTTCCCGCCCTGCACCTGGATAATGGGCAGATTGCGCGCCGCGTTCATGCCATCCGCACGGAAGCGGATCGGTCCGTAGAAGGTCTGCAAATCCGTCTTCACGAGTTCGGCGCGGACCTTGTCGCGGTCGGTGGTGCCGGCGCGTTCGATCGCCTTCTGCAGCACGATCAACGCCGCCGCGGACGACGCGTGGACGTAATCCGGCTCCTGCCCGGTCTTCTTCAAGACCGCGTCGTAGAACTCCTTGGTCGTCCCAAAAACGTCATCGCCCTTGTAGTTGGTCGAGTGATGCCACCAGGTGGCGCTCGTGACGTTCTCCGCAAGGGGCCCGAGATTGTCCATGAACTCCTTGTAGGCGGGGCCGGTGATCATCGTAATGATCGGCACGGTGACGCCGAGATCCGCCATCTGCTTGCGGAAAAGCACCAAGTCCTGCGTATAGCCGGAGACGAAGACCCAGTCGGGCTTCAGCGGCTTGATGCTGCTGATCGTCGAGGAATGGTCGAGCGTGCCGACGGGGTAGAAGCTCTGATGCACGACCGTCAAGCCATGCTTGGGCGCGTAGTCGGCCAGCGACGTGGCCATCAGTTTGGGGAAGACGTCGTCACGGCCGATCACGGCGACGGTCTTCATGTCCGGCTTCGCCGCCTTGAACTGGTCGAACATCGCCTCGATCAGGCCGATGCTGGGCGCCAGCGTGCCGAACAGGTTCTTGAATCCCTGGTCGTGCACCGGCTCCGAGGACGCGACGGCGATGATGGGGACGCCATACCGCTCGGCCACTCCGGCGACGATCTTGGTGTGCCCGGACCCGAACGGCGCGGTCATGAAGTCCACCTTGTCGACGGTGATCAACTTTTCCGCGAGCTGCTGGGCGCGTTTGCCGTCGGTTTGGTAATCGTAGGTGAGGAGTTCCACCTTCATCTTCTTGCCGCCGACGGCGATGCCCCCGGCGGCGTTTACTCGTTCCAGCCAGAGTTCGTAGGCGGCAGCCTGCTTCTTTCCCTCGTCGGCGAGGCCACCGGAGAGCGCAAGCGGAGCGCCGATGCGAATCGTCTTGTCCTGGGCCGCCGCCGGCGAGCCGAACGTGAGCGCCGTGGCCACGGCTAGGGCCGCCCCCAATCCAATGTGCCTTTTCATGCTCGATCCTCCCGTCTTATCAGGGCGGCGGGCGTAACGGCTGCGGCCGTGGCTGGAACCGCCGACATCTCCGCACGGCGTCAGGACCATTCGCGCGTTGCGTGTGGCGGCCACGCCGGCGGTCGCGCGACGACATGGTCTGCCGGCCGTCCCGGCTGGCCGGGCGAATGAGCCATACGTGAGTATGTCCGGAGTCGGATTGTCGCGCAAGCAAATCGTATGTACACTGACGATCTGCTTGGCCGCCGTGTTTGGTCGCTGGCAGCCCAGAAGCAAACCGGGTGTAGGGGGCCGATGGCCATGCCGGAATTGCAGATCCTCATCAACGGCCTCGTGCTGGGATCGCTCTACGCCTGCATGGCCGTCGGGTTCTCGCTGGTGTGGGGCGTGTTGAACGTCATCAACATGCTGCACGGCTCCTTCATCGTGCTGGGCGCGTACATCGCCTTTTTCTTGCATCGCGAGCTGGGAGTGCACCCGTTCTTCAGCATCCCGATCGCCGGGGCGGCGCTGTTCGCGCTCGGCTACGCCCTGCAGCGGGGCGCCATCAACCGGGTGGTGGCGCGACCGGTCCTGACGACGCTGACGCTGACGTTCGGCCTCGACATGCTGGCGTACAACATCATGATCTTCGCCTTTTCCGCCACGCCGGTGCGGATCATCCTCGACGTCGGGCGGATCGAGGCGGCCGGCATCGTCGTGCCGGTGGACCGGGTCGCCGCCATGATGCTGGCGCTGTCGCTCACCGCCATCCTTTACGCGGTGATGCGCGGATCGCAGATGGGGCGAGCGATCGTGGCGGTGCGCATGGACCGCGATGCGGCCGCACTCATGGGCATCAAGGTGGAGAGGATCTACGCCATCACGTTCGCGCTCGGCGCGATGATGGCCGGCGCGGCGGGATGCGTTCTCGCCATGGTCTTCCCGATCAGCCCGACCATTTCCGGCCAATACCTTGGCAAGGTGTTCGTGGTGTGCGTGCTGGGTGGCCTCGGCAACGTCCCCGGCGCGCTGGTCGGCGGATTCGCCCTCGGTCTCATCGAATCCTTCTCCGGCGTCTATCTCGGCCCGCAGAACGCGATGATGATGGGTTACCTGCTCATGCTCCTGCTGTTGCTCGTCCGGCCGACCGGAATCATAGGGCGAAGGGGCTACGAATGAGGATCCAATACGCACTGCTCGGTATCGGTTCGGCGCTTCTGCTTCTGCTGCCGGTCATCGGCGACAACTACCTTGTCCGGTTCGGCACCTTCCTGTGTCTGTACGCGTCTCTGGCGATAGGGTGGAACATCATTGGCGGGGTGACGGGCTATCCGTCCTTCGGCACGGCGGCCTTCTTCGGAGCGGGGGCCTACGCCGGCGCGATTCTCCAGATCGCCGGTGCGCCGATGGCCGTGGCGTGGGTCGGTGCGGCCGCCATCGCGGCCGCGGCCGCAGCTGTGGTCGGCGTCATGATCCTACGGTTGCGCGGACACTACTTCGCGGTCGGCTCAATCGCCCTGGTGGAGGTCGCGCGGCTGGTGGCAAGTTCCTGGACCGACATGACCGGCGGCGGCATGGGCCTCAACGTGCCGATCCTGGCCGGCGGGCCGGACTACGCCGGCGCCGTCTTCCTGTACTCGATGTTCGTGGTGGCTGCCCTCGCCTTCGCGGCGTCGCTGTGGATCGACCAGGGCTCCCTTGGGTTCGCCCTTCGCTGCATCCAGCAGAACGAGGACGCGGCCAACATGGTCGGGATCAACACCACGGCCTGCAAGATCGCGGCCTTTGTCCTCTCGTCGGTGTTCGCCGGCGCGGCGGGGGCGATCTACGCCAGTTGGACCGCCTACCTCGATCCGACGGATGCCTTCAGCATTCTGATGACGCTCAAGGTGCCCGTGATGGCGATGCTGGGAGGCGCGGGAACGATGCTGGGCCCAATCGTCGGCGTCATCGCCTTCCAGACCATGGAGGAACTCGTCTGGTCGAACTTCCTGGAGCTGCATCACGCCATCCTGGGCCTGATCATCGTCGGCCTCATCTTCCTTCTTCCGGGCGGCCTCCTCAGCCTGCGAGGCCGGCGCCGCCGGGCCGGCGCCTCGGTGAAGCGGCGTGAGGTGCCCGCGGAATGAGCGCAATCCCCCTTCTTCGGGTCAGCAACCTGAACAAGTCGTTCGGCGGCGTGCGCGCCGTGCACGCCGTGTCGTTCGAGGTGGGCCGCGGCGAAATCGTCGGGCTGATCGGTCCCAACGGCGCCGGCAAGACGACGCTCGTCAATCTGATCACGGGTGTTCTGCGTCCCGGCGGCGGCCGCATCGAGTTCGACGGCGTCGATGTGACCAACCAGCGTCCGTTCCAGGCGGCGCGCCGGGGCCTTGCCCGCACCTTTCAGGTCGTGCAGCCGTTTCCGCAGATGTCGGTTCTGGAGAACGTGGCGGCCGGCGCCCTGTTCGCAGGCGGTGCCGGCAGCCGACGCGAGGCGGAGGTGGCCGCGGCCGAGCAGATCGAGTTCGTCGGCCTGGCCGATCTGGCCCACGCACCCGCGTCATCGCTGACGCTGCCCAACCGCAAACGCCTGGAGTTCGCCAAGAGTCTGGCGATGAACCCGCGGCTGCTGATGCTTGACGAGGTCAACGCCGGCCTCAACAGCGGCGAGCTTGACGCGGCTGTGCGCCTGATCCGCAGCATTGCCGCGCGCGGCATCACCATCGTCCTGATCGAACACCTGATGAAGGTGGTGCTCGGCCTCAGCCAGCGGATCCTCGTGCTGCACCATGGCGAACTGATCCGCGAAGGCGTGCCGCAGGAGGTGATCAACGATCCTCAAGTCGTTGCGGCGTACCTCGGTCGCCGCTTCGCCGAACGCTATGGGAGTCCTGCCCGTGCCGACTCCGCTCCTTGAGATCCGGGGCCTTGCCGCCGGCTATGGCGACGTGCAGGTGCTGTGGGGCGTCGACCTGGTCGTCGAGCCCGGCGAGATCGCCTGTGTCGTGGGCTCGAACGGCGCCGGCAAGACGACTCTCCTGCGGACGATCTCCGGCCTGCTGCGGCCGATGGCCGGGACCATCCGGTTCGCGGGGCTGGATCTCGCCGGCGCGGCGCCCGACCGGGTGCTCATGGCGGGCATCGCCCATGTGCCGGAGGGCAGGCGGCTGTTCCGCGGGTTGAGCGTGCGCGACAACCTCCTCCTGGGCACCTACGCGCGCACCGATGGCCGGTCCGCCATCGAGAAGGACCTCGCCTTCGTGTACGACCTCTTCCCCATTCTCAAGGAGCGCTCCGACCAGGACGCCACCACGATGTCGGGCGGCGAACAGCAGATGTGTGCCATCGGCCGCGGGATCATGGCCAAGCCGCGGCTGCTCATGATCGACGAGATGTCGCTGGGCCTTGCCCCCCGGGCGGTCGAGATCCTGGGCGAGGCGCTGATCGACATCAACGGCCACGGCTTGTCCATCCTTCTCGTGGAGCAGGACGTCGTGACCGCGTTCGATCTCGCCCGCCACGGCTTCGTCGTCGATATGGGCCGCGTGACGTTGAGCGGCGAGACCGCGGCCCTTGCCAAAGACCCGGCAATGCGTGGCGCCTACCTTGGTGATTGAATGCCTTGTCCGGCTTCGTCTGGTGTCGCGCCACGCCTGAACTGAGGACGCAGGGAACCCGGAGGAGGAACGCCGCAAATACGCGACGGCAGGGCATCGTCACACAAACCGCTGTGTTGGCGAGCCCGAGGGGCACTGGGCATGGTAGCGGGATGAGACGTGATCCTGGTCCGCACCACCGCCATCCTTATCCGGCCGCGCTGATCGCGCTTGCGATCTGGCTGCACCACACGTTTCCGCTCAGCTTCCGAGACGTTGAGCCGCTCTTGGCCGAGCGCGGCGTCCAGGTGTCCTACGAAACGGTCCGGCGCTGGTGTCGAAAGTTCGCGCAGACCTTCGCCAACCGGCTCCGCCGCCAGCCTCCACGGCCCGGCGATCGCTGGCACTTGGACGAGGTGTTCATCAAGATCAATGGCGTCCAGCACGACCTCTGGCGCGCCGTCGACCGCGTAATCGTCGCGCCGGCCCCGGCCAGCAATGCGTCCTAAGGCAGCAGCACGGAGTCGAGGACGGCCAGGGAGGCGAGGCCGCACTCCGCGTGGTCGAGCGACAGCGCCTCGTGCAGGAGCGGGCAGACCCCGCAGGGATTTTCCCTCCGCAGGGCCGGCCGGGGTATGATCGCCGTTTGTTGGAGATCTGTTGCGTGTGCAGACGTGGGCATGGACGGACGCAGAAGCGGGATTGGATCGGACCATGCGTCGACGCACCTGAACCGTCGCCGAAAGGCCTGGCGCTGGCAGGGACTCCGGACGCTGGCGCGGATGGCCGGGTGCGCCGGAGAGGAGCAAGGCAGGCCTGAGGCCGGCCCTTCGGGTCCCAACGGTCATCGGCTCCAGGGATGCCGATGAACGCGAAAGGAACGTTTCGTTCAGCTTGCGCTCAGGTGGCCTCAATCATGGTCGATGGGATCAGCGCTCAGAAGTCAGCGTCGGACAGAGAGGCGGGCATGACAAAACGATACCACCGTAACGACACGCCCGCGCTGCGCTCCCTGGGCGCCGCGGGCCTGATGCTGCTGGCCGGCGCCATCGCTGTGCCGCAGGATGCCGTCGCCGGCAACCTGGACGCTGCGGCTGTCCCCGTTGTCCAAGCCGCACGGCATCTGACCGGGCAGGGGTATGGACGCGTCCTCTCCATCGAGTGTGCAGCGGAGACCTGCCTCGCCCGGGTGCGCCTCGACAGCGGAGCGTTGTCGCGGCTGAACGTGGATCCGCGGTCCGGACGGATCATCGTCGAGCAGACGGCCAGCTCGGATGGGGTTGCCGGCTCGGTCCTGCGGGCACTCGTGCGGACCGCCAGCCCTCCGAAGTTGGACCTGCTTCCGCGCGCGGCCCGGCAGGCTCTGGCATCGGGCGAGTTCACGGCCATCCAACGCGTCGGGTTCAGCGGCGACGCCATCGAGTTCGCCATGCTGGATCGCTCGGGCCGCATCGTCGGGCGGCTGGTCGACTCCTCCACCGGCCGTGTCCTGCCGCATTCGGTCAGCGAGGCCGACTAACTCGCCACCACCGGCGCCGAACGGGAGCCCCAGACGATGCGTGTGCTGTTGGTGGAGGATGATCCGCTCCTCGGAAGCGGCGTACGGGCCGGCCTCGAACAGGCCGGCGTCACCGCCGACTGGACGCAGGACGGCGAGGAGGCCGAGGCCGCCCTGAGCGCAATGACGTACGACGCCGTGGTCCTCGACCTCGGCCTGCCGAGGATGGACGGGTTGTCGCTGCTCCGTCGGCTGCGATCACGTCATGATCCGGTCCCTGTGCTGGTGCTTACCGCCCGCGGAGCTGTCAGCGACCGCGTCACTGGGCTGGACGCTGGCGCCGACGACTACTTGGCCAAGCCCTTCGATCTGGCAGAACTGCAGGCCCGACTGCGCGCACTGCTCCGCCGGTCCAGGGGCATCGCCACCCCGGTGATCCGGTGCGGGCGGATCGAGCTGGATCCGGCGGCGCGCGCGGCGACCCTTGATGGCAAGCCGGTCGACCTCCTGCCACGCGAGTTCGCAACGCTCGAAGCTCTGTTGCTGAACACCGGCCGCGTGCTGTCCAAGGCACAGATCGAGGATCGGCTGTATGGCTGGGGCGACGAGATCGAGAGCAACGCGATCGAGGTCTATGTGCATCATCTGCGGCGCAAGCTCTATCCCGACCTGATCCGCACGGTGCGTGGCGTCGGCTACTTCGTGCCCAAGGATCCGACATGAGGCCGTCCCTGGGCCGGCGGCTGCTGGGCGTGCTGCTGACCACGGTGCTGCTGGCGTGGACGGCGACTGCGTTCTTCTCGTACGTCGACGCCCGGCGAGCGATCGGCGCCATGCTGGATGATCATCTGCGGCAATCGGCGGAGCTGCTGCTCAGCCACACCGATGAGACACCGGCCGGCGCATCCGGCAATGCTCATGGCGGC
Organism: Azospirillum sp.; assembly: GCF_050789165.1. Taxonomy (NCBI): domain Bacteria; kingdom Pseudomonadati; phylum Pseudomonadota; class Alphaproteobacteria; order Rhodospirillales; family Azospirillaceae; genus Azospirillum; species Azospirillum sp. Next base: position 3,592 of record NZ_JBOZRT010000029.1, on the reverse strand, counting down.
TGGGTCCTTGCCTTCCAGGTTCGGCATGCGGATGGGCGGGTCCTGCGCCGCTCCGCTGATGTCTCTGACGAGCCGTTCGCCCCGGTCGAGGACGGCTTCGCCGACGTGGAGCGCAGCGGCGAGCGCTGGCGCGCCTTCGCCTTACGCGACACGGTCCATGGGCTCTCGGTCCAGGTCGCCGAACGCTACGCCTTCCGGAATGAACTGGCCGGCACAGTCGCGAGCCACCTTCTGCACCCGCTCGCCGTCGCTCTGCCGGCCCTGGCAGGGCTGATCTGGCTTTCGGTCGGCTGGGGACTGGCGCCGCTGCGCACCTTCGCCGCGGATGTGGTGCGCCGCGATCCCGACGCACGCCATTCCCTGGCGGTCGCCGGCACCCCGCAGGAGGTGCTGCCGGTGGCGCAGGCGCTCGATGGTCTCTTCTCCCGCGTCGCAGCGCTGATCGAGAAGGAGCGCCGGTTCACCGCCGACGCCGCGCATGAGCTGCGCACGCCACTCGCCGCCATCAAGACCCAGGCTCAGGTCGCCCTCGCCTCCGTACGGGAAGCCGGCGCACGGGAGGCCATCACCCGTGTCGTCATCGGCACCGACCGCGCCGCTCATCTCGTGGAACAGCTCCTGCTCCTGGCACGCCTCGACCCGCAGCAGTCCCTCAAGGCTGCCCCGGTGCGTCTGGACGAGGTCGCGCAGCACGTGGTGGCCGAACTCGCCCCTTGGGCAGCCAACAAGGCCATCGATCTCGGGCTGGACGTCAGCGCCTCTGCCCCGACGGTGCTGGGGGATGCCGCGCTCCTCGGCGCCCTGCTGCGCAACCTGGTGGACAACGCCGTGCGCTACACGCCGCCGGGGGGCCGGGTGGACGTCGTCGTCGAGGCCGAACGGGATCGGGTGCGGCTGCGAGTGGTCGACGACGGGCCCGGGATTCCCGCACCGGAGCATGAGCGGATCTTCGACCGCTTCTACCGCGGGCTGGGGAGCATGGAGCCGGGCAGCGGCCTCGGCCTGTCCATCGTCGCGCGCATCGCCGACCTGCACGGCGCGACACCGGTGCTCTCGGCGGGCGCCGGCGGGTGTGGGCTGGCCGTTACCGTGGACTTCGCGACGGCGGCGGTTTAAGCGCCGTTTAAGCCGAGAGGCGCAGCGTCCGGATCGACCCGCAGGTCCTGCGGCATGCCAACCGATCCAAGGAGTAGATCCATGCGCCCGATGAAGAGCCTCCTCGCCACACTGCTCACCGCCGGCCTCGCCCTCGGGGCCGCCAGCCCGACGCTGGCCGCCGGCGAGCATTCCCACGACGCCGGCACGATGACCCTGACGCTGGACCATGGCAAGAAGTGGCCGACGGATGCCTCCCTGCGGAAGGGGATGTCCGGCATCCGCACGGTGATTGGTTCGGCGCTAGAGCCGATCCACAAGGGAACCCTGCCCGCGGCCCGGTACGGGGAGCTGGCCGCGGCCATCGAGAGCGAGGTCGATCAGATCGTGAAGACCTGTAAGCTGCCCGATGCCGCCGACGCTCAGCTGCACATCGTGCTGGCGCAGCTGCTGGAGGGCGTCGAGGGCATGAAGGGGGGAGAGCACCGGCAGGCCGGAGCGGTCAAGGTCGTCAGCGCCTTGGACGCCTATGGCAAGCATTTTGACCACGCGGATTGGAAGCCGATGGCCCACTGATCCGGGAAGGAGCGCTGAACATGGCGTTCGGCGCTCCTTCACCACCTTGCGCAGCAGGTCCATCACGATGCCGGCGCGCTCGGAGTCCAGCGCCGCCGTCGGTTCGTCGGCCAGGATGATGCGCGGCCGGTTGGCCAGCGCTCGCGCGATGGCGACGCGTTGCGCCTCACCGCCCGACAGCCGATCCGGCCGGCATCGGCGATCCGCTGGAGGTGGCGGTCACGTTGCGTTGGCGCGGTGTCGGCAGTAGCGCTGGGAACCGCGGTGGTGCGTGGCGGAATGACCACCACGGCTCCAGGATCGCGCAGCGCGATGGTTTGGTAGATCGGCTCACCGTCGTAGGCGCCATCCGCCAACACCGTGGTGATAGGGCCACGGGTCTGCTCGAGCAAGGGGCCGACCTGCGAGGCGTCACCGGCCTTGGTGGTCGTCAGCACCGCGTCGACGATTGTCGAGGAGGTCGCGTCCACACAGGTGCAACTTGCGCCATGATCGCGGGCCGCGAGCGTCGTGCTTGTCGGTCAGCCACTGGCCGGCCCCGTAGACTGAACCGCACCGGGTTTCCCGGAGGCCCCGTTTCCTGAGAGGACGGGGTCATTATGACGAAACAGGCATCACCCACATACACCCCTGAAGTCCGTGAGCACGCCTCGCAGTGGGCGGCGACCTGCTCGATCGCGGCGAAGATCGGCTGGAATCCCGAGACGCTGCTGCCCATCGCATTCCGGAACATCCGCCGACGGGTTTGGCCGGCGCTATCTCTGGATGGGCATACGCTCAAGGGCGCCGGCTTCGACCTGCTCCCCTGTGTCAACAGGAGAAGGCGGCCAGAAGTGGGACCACGCCAGATCATTGGCAACGTAATTCACGGAATCGCCAACGACGTTGAACGCAACAAACCCAGCCGCAGTGGCGGGACTTCCGGTCAGCAACATCCCAGTGAAAAAAATTCTACCTGCATTGATGGTCACATAGCTGGTGGTCTTTGCCACCCCGATGTTCTCATCTTTGGAACCTTCATCGTTCGATGAAAGCCCCCAGAACTTTTCGTGATAATAGTAAAAGATCGGTTCTGTGACAAAAGATACGGCGGCCAGAGCGCTTCCGGCCGCCAAGCCACCGGCAAAAGCCATTCCGAACAGAAAATCGTTGAGCGATGATAGGCTTTGGTAGGTAACGGTCTTATAGATTGTCCGTTCGTCGAAGTCAAATTCTTCCGGATCGCTCGCAACGACTTGCGCTGCTGCCGCCCCGGACCAAAGCGCAATGGCGAGAAGCACTCCTGCAAGACGCTTTATGGAGCCGTGATGTGTGAACATTCGGGAAGGGTACATCAATCGGGCCTTTCGGAGCCATCTTTTTGGTATACAAATGATTTCCACAGCCCCGGCCACCGCGGAAGTTCGACCGCATCCTGAGGTGGGCCCGATCGGCGAGCCGGCCGCAGTGGCCGGGGTGCGATCATGGACTCTGTTGCCACGTCGCCCGGCATGCGGCGGAATGGCTGGACGCTTGAAGGAGCCCAGCCGTGTCGGACTCCAAGGGGCGCCATTGCGAGGGTCAGATCGTGCTCTGGGCGGTGCCAAGCAGACCCTTGGGCTACGGACCGAGGGCGAAGGCCTGGCTGCGGGCGATGACCGCGGTATCATTCAAAAGCCGGCGACAGCTCCATCCCTCCGCAAAAAAAGGCATGAGAGGCATCATGGAACGGTGCCCTCCATTCTCGGACCCCATCTGAAGCGGCTCACGGCTGCGTCAGGCAAGCGCGCGCAGTTCGGCAAGCTTGGCGTTGCCGAGGGGGATGCCCTCCTCGGTGGCTCTGATGCGGCGGGCGTACCGGCGGTCGCCGGGCATGCGCTCCTGACCCGCGGCGCGCACCCGGCCGGTCAGGGTTTGGACGCGCTCGGCGAAGGCGGCGTTG